>CAZPHR010000119.1:0-3937 GCA_964586475.1 uncultured Methanomicrobiaceae archaeon | reverse complement strand
ACGCAACCCTCGACGAGCAGAATGGCCTGCCGTGGAAGGACAAATACCGGCTGGTGCCACGTCCGGATAAGCTCTGTCAGGATCTCGGCCTGGCGAAGATTCCCTCCCTCCGGTGCGGAGACAACTATGAGATCGCCCTCTTCGACAGTCTGGCAGATCTCCTTTTCAAAGGTCTCTATACAGAGTACAAAAAGTTCTGTTGCCTTTGCAACGAGTAAAAAAGGATCACCCTTTCTTATCAAAAGAAGTTCTCTTTCAAGAGGGACAATCATACAAGATCTACAGATTCCGACTGGCAGGTGGGACAGACCGGGCGTTTTGATACACTCTCGAATGTCGCCCCGCAATTCCTGCATTTGTATTTTTTTGATTTGACGCGATCATTCAGCTCAACGTCGAATCCTCCGGCTCCTGAACACATTACAATCTCACCTGAAAAGAGATAGTCCGGGGATTATTTAATCCTTTTCGGTTTTTGATGGCTCAACATGAATTGTCACAAAGATTCGCCCGAATTTCGTCCTGAGTGCAGCTTCTATCCTCTCTGTCAGGTCGTGCGAATCACTGACACTAAGGGTTCCGGGAACATTGAGATGAAATTCAATGAACCTGTCAGGACCGGCCCTCCGCGACTTGAATGCATGGAAACTCACATCATTCCCGCAGAACCTCTGAAGTATCTCAAGCATCTCTGCGATCTCTCCCGGGGGAAGAGACCTGTCAGTGAGGTGGCCGAATGCTCTCTTTATCAGGTCATAGGCTGCATGCAGGATTACAAACGAAATCCCTATTGCAATAATCGAATCAAGCTCGGCGATGCCCGTAATCCGGATCTGCAACCGCGAAGAGTCTCGATGAGACATAAAAATTCATCACAGTCGATATCAGCATGACAATAATTCCGACAAAAAGAAACTCCTGTGAGGCGATCTCATGACCGCCTGCAAGATTCATGAAGGCCTCATAGAGTATTATAAGCGAGGCGGCCACTATCAGGACAGCCTCAACGATTCCCGATATATCCTCGAACTTGCCGTGCCCGTATTCGTGGCACCCGTCGGGGGGAATCGCGGATTTTTTTACTGATACATATGCTATTGCAGCTGCAACGAGATCTACGGCCGAATGGACAGCCTCGGAGATTATGCTTATCGAACCGATGGATAAACCGGCACCAAGTTTCATAAAAACAAGGAAAGTGTTGGATAATATCGATAAGCGGGCGACATTTTTCTTCTTAAGGTTCTCCCCCGTGATATCTCTCATATTAATGCCGGATTAGTTCCCCTCAGTAGAGGATGTTAACATTGTCAATCTGCCAGGGCGCACTTCTCCTGATTATCAGGGACATCGAGGATGTGGAGGTAAGTTCAAGTGAAAAATCCTCGCCCGGACCAAGCTCCTCGCCAGGGGTCAGGTTGAGATATACGGTATATACCTCATTCTCCTCAAGAACAGTATCACCAGTGGCAGTCGCGGGTTTAATGCTTATAATCCCCCATTTTCCTTCATCCACCATAGAATCGTAGAGTGGTTCGTTCGCATCGTAGAGCCTGATCTCGTCCTTTGTCGTCCAGGTGAGAACCATCTTGTCGAATGCGACATATTTACCACCGGGAGCAAGGCCGACATTGAATCTTATGATGCCGATCTCGTCATCGGCCCGCTTTATGCCATGCACATTTCCAAGAATTTCAAGAGCTGAACCGGTCTGCTGAAGGGCGGAATATGCAGTACTCTCGGTCTGTTGTGTAGCAAAATACCCGGCCCCGATTACAGCAAAGGCAAAAACAGAAGCAACTACAACAAAAGCAATCAGTACTATCGCCGCTTCCAGGCCGGTGAAGGCCCCGCTCCGCTCCCGCAAAATCATGACAATTGAACTCCGACAAATCCGGATTGTCGTTTTTATATGTATTATAACCTGACAATTTATTTAGGTATTATTGTATTAGCACTTAATCGGGAACCAAAAATTGAAAATTATTCATTTTCAGGGACCTTTTGAATTGATATATTTCGCCGGAAAGGCAACCGTTGCATATTTTTTGCCCCCAGGTAAAGGGAGGTCCCGATATTTTTCAAATGAAGAGGTTGAATATCAGCAGTGCAATAATCAGCATAACCGCCACATGCTTGATCCCGGATTTTACCATTCCTTCACCCATCTGCCCTGCAATAATCCCCGAAAAGATAGCCTGAACCAGGCAGGTGTGATACAGCAGCCGCCTAAAGACATCGATGTCCATCTCCGCAGCCATTGTAAAAGACGATGAGCCGGATACCGAAGAACTTCCCCGATTATCTGGAGAAAATTCGTATTAAGAACCGAGACAACGAAGATAAAGACGAAGAATGCCAGGTATATAATGACAGTATAGATGAACATCTCTCCACTCCTCTCCTTTTTCAGTGTCTCGCTCATCCTTGCATCACCAGATGCAATACCCAGTACCTCTCCAATATCCCCGCTCATTTCACTCGCTTTGGTGATGAGCGTTACAGTCCTTGCAACAGCAGCGGTATTGACACGCTCTTCAAACCTGATAAGTGCGTCCCTGACACTCGCCCCCCATTCGAGATCCCTCTTAATCCTCCTGATCTCATAGGAGATAAGACCAAGATTTGCCTTGACAAGAACATCAATTGCACCGGCAAGAGTCAGACCCACCCTGTTTATTCCTGAGAGCCTGTCCAGAAAATCAGGAATCGAAGATTCAATTCCACGGAGTTTCCTCCGCCATAATTCAAAGAATAGCGCATATGGGACCACAATGATCAGCATTGCAATTATAAGATGATCATCTACTATATCATAATAGATCTCCGGATCCGCATATGAAGGAGTTAGAATGTACAGTACAATAATATAGATTAGGAAGACGGGGATCGTGAAGTACAGGGAACGGTTGGCATCTATTATGAACCACTCAAGCGGATTTTTGATGAATGCACGGATTACCTTCATCCTGTCGTACCTGTCAAGCGCCCTGAAATTCTGTTCTTCACCTTCTTTCTCTTCGAGAACTACGTCATCGACCTGCTTCATTTCGACAATCCGCCTGTACTTTTCAACGATCTCATCAGAAAGCGTCATCATATCGATGAAGAGGATGAATATAGTCGCTCCTACGGGAAGTAGAATATAAGTTATAACGCTCAGCTGCAGAACGGCTGATGTCCCGACCATTCCCATAACAACCATTATAATTATCAGAAAGAGCGGTCCGGCGACAAATACCGTAACATAGGACTCCGCGATTACCTGAAGTGTCGAGAGGAACTGCAGCTGCTCGAACCTTGCCTCCTCCTGGTACAGCCGAACCCTGCCTTCAAGATAATGGGCTATGTTTCCTCCGCTGCCTATAACCGATATAAGGTCCTCAAGAAAGTCCTTGAGTTTGGCCGAAGGGGTGGTCATGCTAAGATTACGGAGAGCTGTAAGCAGGTCATATCCAAAGTATTCAGCATCTCTTAGCACCTGCCTGAACTCGACTGCCACTTCCCCGTATACAGCCGCATTCTCTGATATCGACCTCATAATCTCCAGCATCTCCGCACCGCCTCTTCTCATGGCATACATATACGGGACTGCATTATGAAGTGAGAGATTGATCTGAGTTCCCCGCGATGACTTCTTAATTGCAGGATACTTTAACATCAGCCGGTAGGCGATTATCGTCGTCAGTACAAATATTACCAGAAATATAAGGAGGCGGAAATTAGTCGGTGTAAGTTCTGGGACTTAGTATGAAGGTACATGGATATTGAATACATTGTAGATCTGTATTGAAATTGTCGGGAGGTATACAAGGGAGGCAATAACGGAACCGGCAACCCCTATGCAAAAACCTGCGGCAAAGGCACTTATCAGGCAGACCTGCATGAACCTGTGAAGTGTTATACCCATTCTTGCAGAGACTAGATCCGCATGGAG
>CAZPHR010000118.1:0-3964 GCA_964586475.1 uncultured Methanomicrobiaceae archaeon | reverse complement strand
GCGGGTTTTCTGACCATTATTAAAAACTCCTCGCTATCTGAATGTGCTATAAAAAATGGAGATATAGACTAATAAACCTAACTATCCCATCATGATCAAATCTGTGTTTCTTCCATTAGTGAGAGGACATGGCGCCTGAGATTTGCAAAGTCAGCATCCGTCCTTTCACGGATTCTGGGAAGATTAACATCGATAATATCCTTTATCCTCCCGGGTCTCGGTGAGAGGACAACGATCCGGTCTGCCAGGAAGACGGCCTCATCCACACTGTGAGTTACAAAAATAATCGTCTTTTTGGTCTTCTCCCAGATCTCAAGAAGTTCCCTCTGCATCATATTCCTCGTCTGCGCATCAAGAGCCCCAAAGGGTTCATCCATAAGAAGAACCTTTGGATCGTTTGCAAGTGCACGGGCAATCGCAACTCTCTGGCGCATCCCGCCGGACAATTCATGAGGATAAGACATGCCAAATCCTTCCAGGTTGACAAGATCAAGATACTCTTCAACGACTTTCTTCTTCTCTTCCTTTGAAACTCCCTTCATTGTGAGGCCAAAACCGATATTATCGGATATTCTCAGCCACGGGAATAGAGAATACTCCTGAAAGACCATTCCCCTCTCGGGATCAGGACCCTCCACGGGTTTCCCATCGAGACTGAAACTGCCGGAGGTGGGAAAATCCAGACCCGCAATTATTCTCAGCAGGGTTGTCTTCCCGCAGCCCGAAGGCCCGACAAGGCATACAAACTCCTTATCTTTGATCTGGAGATTTATACTCTCCAGAGCAACCACTGATCTGGACTCATCGCTCTCTTTTGTAAAGATCTTTCCCAGGTTTTCAATATCTACTGCAGACATTACTGATTCTCCTCCCACCAGCCGAGCCCGTGCCTTTCAACAAAATACCTGAACAAAAGGTCAATCGTAAGGCCGATAAGACCAAGAACAAGCATATAGACAACCACGCTTGGCATCTGGTGCAGGTTGTAATAAGTCCACAGGTTCTTTCCAAGGCCGTATTTACCTCCGCCTGCACCGAAGATCTCTGCACCGACAAGGCACATCCAGCCGATACCCATCGAGATCCTTATTCCCGACACTATCGAAGGGAGGGAAGATGGAAACGCAACCCGCCTGATAAGACTCAGGTCACCCGTACATCCAAGAACCTTCCCGGCTTCAATGAATACCCTCGGGACATTCCTAAAGCCGGTATAGGTATTGATAAGAATCGGAAATACAGCTCCTACAAAGATGATGAATCCGGCGGAGGCATCAGTCAGGCCGAACCATATGATTGCAAATGGTATCCATGCGAGCGGGGGAATAGGACGGATGATCTCGATTATCGGGTTTACTGCTAAATCAAAATCTCTGAACCATCCCATAGCTATTCCCAGCGGTATTCCAACTACAATAGAGGCGCCAATCCCTATTGCAAAATGTATAAGACTTTTATAAATATCCCTAAAAAGGGTTCCCTTTGGCCCGAATGCAACCTTGAAGAAGGCGTCTATAACATCGGTAAAACTCGGAAGGATAAAGGGATCTCCAACTATAAACTCCGCTATAAGCTGCCAGATTACAATTGCAGCAAGTACAGCAGCTAAAGGGAGTACAATTTTTTTATTTTTTATATATGAAATATCGACCATTATCAGTGCCTGCAGTGAATATTTTATCAATCCCTGAAGTAATTCATTGCAGGGATTCTTCTATAAAAATAATAACTGAAAATAAAAAAGTGTTTTTCAGGCAGATGCAGTTGCCTTCTCATAGAATGTAAGATCAAATATCTCATCCTGTGTCAGGGGATTTTCAATATACCCAAGGTCCTGCTGGACGCTTACGTAATCCATCACACCATCAACAATCAGATTAGGATCTGAAACCCATGTTCCATCCCAGGTCGCAATAGATTTTGCTGCAATTTCCTTTGTGTTTTTGGTATAACCTGCATAGATCTCTGCCGCCTCATCGGGATTTGCAAGATTGTATTCTGTCGCTTTTATGTGGGTTTTTATCAGTTCGGTCACAAGATCCGGATTCTCCGCGATAAGTTTGTCACTAACCACAAGCACACAGCACGGGTGGTTGGGCTTCATAACGCCTGACCAGACGACAATCTTTCCGTTTCCTTCCTCAACCAGTGTTGTAGGCGAAGGTGACGGCAGGAATGTTCCGTCGATCTGCCCAGCGGTCATTGCTGTAATTGCGTCGCCCGGACCCATAGGAAGAATATCGATTTCCCCTTCACTGGTCTTCTCTCCGATTTTCAGGTTGTTTGATGCAAGCCATTCTCTCAGGATTGTATCCTGTATTGTTCCGGGCGGGAAGGTCGCAATCTTTGTTCCCTTAAGATCTTCAGGACTGTTGTAATCCAGATCAGGCCTTACCACAAGCGCGGACCCCTGGGTCTGGACGGCTGCCACGATCTTTGCATCGAGTCCTGTAGAGAGTGCGGCGACAACAGGTGCGGCGCCGACATATGCAACATCTATCTCACCTGCAAGCATTGCCTGCATCTCAGGAGCCCCTGTTGGGAAAAGCATCTCGTTCTTCTCGGGATCGGTCGTATAACCGTACGGGGCAATGTCCTCGGCCCACCATCCCTTCTTCATTGCAGTCATGTATGCAATCTGATGGGTGCTCGGCTGGTACCCAAAATTCAGCTCCTTCAAACCGGCATCCCCGGTCTTCCCGGAATCACCGCCAGTGCCGGTACAGCCGGCACCAATCACAGCCGCTCCAACAACGACTGCAAGAATAAAAATGATCAGTTTGTTTTTCATAATGTTCACCAGAACTTGATTCGATCTTTACAAATTAGGACCTGATTCATATAATAAATTATTTAATATTGCCCCCAATTGTCCTTAAAAGCCACATCTGACACTTTAAATTAAGCTATTACGACACAGATCGCCACTTTTTCCGATTGTGGAGAATATGTTTAATCCTAAAAAACGAATAATAAACAATGACCGGATCCGGATATCAGAAGGGCCATTGCCAGACACCACCATTTTCTATCAGTTATACTCCTGAAAACGGCTATCATGCCTCGAAAGGAGAGAGTCTCAATATGAAATTCAATATTGTCCCGTACAAAGGTTTTTCTGATCCCGTCAGTGTAAAACTGCGGGTAAAAGTCCCTGATCCTGCAGTCGGGATTTTTACGATATACGACAGGTTACATGATCTGGGCACCCATACATTCCCTTACTGCCCGCTGTGCTATACCCAGGATCTTGATCCTGAAAATCCCCCGGAGGGCTATGAATTCATAAGAAAAGCCTACGCCACTGCAAAAAAGATGAAAATCGAATCTATCAATGTTCATGTTCACGTCAGGGCCTCCGGAGGCGGATTCGTCTGTGAAGAGAAGTCGCTTTATAAAGTGAGCTTCTGATTTTTTTTCTTTCTGTGTAAGCCGGGCCGGGATGCCTCAAACCCTGACCGCCCCGGGTTTCACTTTTTATCGTCGCCTTAAATATGCACCGGGTCATACAATTAGGACAGGAGTGTAGATAGCATGAGTAAAGACCCTTTGAGGGAGGGAAGACTCGGCGAAGGGCGCCCGCCTGAAGTCTGGAGTTACCTCTCATCCATGGAGGCCGACCGTTTTATTGGAGAGGCGGATATCGTTGTCGATATCGCCCACCTGCTGATGCTGGAGAGGCAGAAAATTATCGGCAGTGATGCAGCCAGAAGCATTATGGCCGTCCTTCTGGACCTCCACAAAAACGGACTGCCTGATTCTGTTTTCGATGAGAAGTTCGAAGATATCCATGCAGGAATTGAAGCACTTATCGCAAGATTAATCAAAGACTTTTTATAAATACACTTGGAAACATAGCCGAGCGCAGTGGGCGTGGAATGCAAGGCTTTCGGAGAGCTCGGGGTGGAACACGGTGACCCGAATATGGGCCGTCTGTGCCGCCGCCACATAGCCGCCTTGCTGC
>CAZPHR010000117.1:0-3965 GCA_964586475.1 uncultured Methanomicrobiaceae archaeon | reverse complement strand
GCTCCGCATGGAGTTCGAGATATGCATTAGGATTCCTCTTCAGCCTCCAGCTGATATACCTGTCTACGATCATAGAAATGCCTTCTTAAGATCACCCAGATTATCAAGCACATTTGTGGAATTGATTGCATATGCCTGAAAGACCTTTGTTACGTTTATATAATCGATAATGCCCTGGTCGTGCATCGCCTGTATGATCTTCTGCCGCCTGACAATCTCTTCCGACATCTCCTCCTTACTCCACCCCCTGACCTCCATAATTTTTGTATAAACCTGAGACCTCCCGGAATAGGAATGGACGTCAGAGACCGGATCATAATCGAAAACAGTGTTAACACGGAGGTTGCCTGTGCCCGGATCGATCCCGGCGATCTCGACGACCTCAAGGGCACGCCTTACCCTCTCTTTTCCCCTGAAGACAAGCGCCTGAACGGTGACGATATCAAGCGCCTGCACCATGTTCCTGGGGACGTTCAACGGTGCATTCTCAAGCCTGTGAATCGCGGCATCAACACTGTTTGCATGGAGAGTCGAGAAAGTAGTATGGCCGGTATTCATCGCCTGGAAGAGAGTCTGTGCCTCAACTCCCCTCACTTCACCTACGAGAATATACTCAGGCCGCTGCCTCATTGCGGCCTTTAGGAGATCGAACATATCTATCTTCGACCCAGAACTCTCGGTTACAGACTCCCTCGTAACCGTTGCAATCCAGTTATCATGGTAGAGAGTGATTTCCCTTGTATCCTCTATGCTGACAACCTTTGAAAGCGGCGGGATAAACAGGGACACCGCATTCAGGGAGGTTGTCTTTCCGCTTGCAGTCCCGCCGACAAAGAGCAGGCTTTTATTGTTCTCTATTGCGAGCCAGAAGTACACAAGCTGGTCGACGTTGAAGGTCCCGTAGTCGATAAGCTCTATTGGAGTGAAGGGCTCTTCACGGAACTTTCTTATTGTAAACGAGGTCCCCCTGCTGGTTACCTCCTTTCCGAGAGTAAGCTGGAGACGTGACCCGTCGGGGAGTGTTGCATCAAGCATGGGCTGGGATACAGATATGTGCTTCCCTGATCTCTGGGCCAGGAGGATCGCAAGCGAGTACAGGGTATCCTCATCAAAGATAACATTTGTCCGGATATTTCTGTACTTCCGGTGGTACAGGAATATAGGTATCTCCGACCCGTCGCAGGATATATCCTCGATGTTTGGATCGACCATGAGAGAGTCAAGCCTTGACCACCCAAGGAAGTTCCTGAAGAGATAATACTGGAGTTTAAAGAGGGCATTAGCCTCAACCTTAACATTGTACTCATGTAAAAGGCGGCTCATCTTCTCCATAAGAACCTTCTTTTTGTCCTCCAGGATCTCCTCATCGGTCAGGATTAGAACATCCCTCATATCCTCATAGAGCCTTTCGGCAAGTTCAAGTTCGAATCTCGAGAGTTTGGGTTCATAGAGCAGGTACTCCTCAAGATTTGTAGAAGGGTTCTTTGCGATAACAACCCTGGACCGGCCCTCATGAATCCAGTAATCCTCCACGATAGTGTAACCATCCGGAAGAACAGGTTCTACAAGAGACCCGTCTGTCGCAAAATCATATATCCGGATTGATTCAACCTTTTTCTTCAGGAATAAAAATCCCTTCTTCTTTTCCTCGATGACAACCTTCTTCTTTCTTCCCGGTCTGGCTATATCAGCTGATCCCTCATCACCTGCTCCTGAAGATATGGCGGTGCCGGTTATCGATTCCTCATCCACAGAAGGAATTGTTTTTTCTATTGGTTCTCCGGATGCAGGTCCGGCCTCCGGTTCTGTGTTGGTATCTTCACCAGAAACGGGCTTCTCATTATCTTCCTTTCCGGCAGGTTCTGTAGCGACAGTTTCTTCTTCATCTCCTGAAGGTATTTCCTTAAAAGGAGTAACCTGCTCCTCTTCGGCAACAACAACTTCTTCAGGGACCGCTTTTTCTTCATCACCGCTTATGGTCTGAATAGGGGTTACGACTTCCTCTTTCCTTTCAGCCGGCCCTATAGACCCCGGTTGAATCACCGGTTCAGCTGCTGGAACAGTAAAATATCCGGCAGAATCCGGGGATTTAGTAATTGTATCTTTTTTATCTCCGGGTTCTCCGCTTTCACCTTCATGGGAATCCTCAACGCCGGCATCCTCCTCTCCCCGGACCTCTCTGATAAGTTCAGACAGATCCGGCTCTCTGGTTTCGTCACTGCCGGATTGTTCCTTCTTCTCTTTTTTATGATAACCGGGAAAAGGCATTTTTCATAACTCCAGAGTATATTATAAAATCCTGAGAGGATATTAATTGATTCTGGTTTAATAAAAGACAACCATTTATATATATATTACCATAATTTGGCAGCCAGCCCAGCTTTTAAACCCCGCAATTATATTAACCCACTGCCACCAGGGGCCGGTTTCAGCAAAATCTTTACATAAAAGGCAGATGAATGTATCATTAATATGGATGATAATCTGAGGCAGCGTATGCCGACCGGGATCTCCTCACTGGACCCTGTACTTGACGGCGGGGTTCCACCTGGTTCGGTTGTGCTGCTCGTCGGGGAACAGGGAGCAGGGAGCAGGGAATTTGTTCAGAGCTCACTCATCTACCTCTCCAAGATGAAAGAGGCGGGTCAAAACGGAGAAAACAGGATTCTCCCCGAGCAGATGATCTATATCTCATTTACAAGACTGACCTCATCAATAATCGACGAGATCAAGACTTCATACAAGGATGATCTTGTCGAGGGAGTAGAGAAAAATATTTCATTTATCGATCTCTCAAATTTTTATTTTGAAAAGAGCGTTGTACCAAGGGGATGGTACTCACAGTCCTCACTTCTCTCATCTATGGATAAAACAAAGAAATCTGACAGTCTAATCGCAGAACTTACAAACAGCCTCAGGAAAATAAAAAATAAGAGCCTTATAATCGTAGATTCACTGACCGACCTGAATATAACAATTAGCGGGCCTGAAGACTGGAAACAGCTTATAGGATTCCTAAGGGGTCTGCAGAGGGTCGCGAAGACCTGGAGATCCACAATATACATACTTGTCTCCGAAGGGATCTTCGAAAACAACAAACTGATGGAAGTTGCAGACTGCTGCGATGCAATAATAGACTTCAGGTGGGAAGAAACCACAGGCAGGAAGAGACAGAGAATAATGTACTTCGTTAAATTCAGCGGAGCCATGCCCCATCTTGAGGAGAACGATCTGGTTAAATTCGCATCAAAGATCACGACAGAGGCAGGATTCGAAGTCAGCAACATCAGAGTGGTCATATGAAAAAGAACAGGGTCAAAATGGGCATCGAAGGCCTGGACGATATGATGGAAGGCGGCCTTATTGAAGGGAGCATATGTGCAATCATAGGGACATACGGTACAGGAAAGACCACCTTCGCCCTCCAGTTTGCATACGATGGACTCAAGAACAACGAGACGGTAGTATACATCAGTCTTGAGGAGAAGAAAGAGAGCATATATGAAAAGATCCAGGACCGCGGATTTGACCTTGAGAAATACCGTGACCTGACGCTTTTTGTCATTAAACTCGACCCTACGGACTTCAATCTCTCGATTAACAGCATCAGGAACGAACTGCCGGAACTGATCTACGAAATCGGCGCAAAAAGAGTGATAGTCGACCCGATATCACTCTTCGAAGGGCTTTTCGATGACGAATCCCAGAGAAGGCTTGAGATGTTCAGGCTCGTCGAGATTCTCCGTGACCTGAAATGTACTGTCATGATGACGAGTGAACATAACAGAAACGATGCATACGCCAGCAGATACGGACTTATCGAGTACCTCTCGGACACGGTTGTGGTCCTGAAATACATCCGCCCCGACGATCTCTCCGAGGTTCACACTGCTGTAGAGGTCGTAAAGATGAGAAGCTCCAACCATTCCCGCGAGATCAAACCATACGAGATCCAGGAAGACAGG
>CAZPHR010000116.1:0-4024 GCA_964586475.1 uncultured Methanomicrobiaceae archaeon | reverse complement strand
AGCCATAATACTCATCCTGTGAAGTGAAGGCTGACGATTGAACAGTACAATATCGTCTTTTCTGAGCTGACGATCAACTGCCCACCCGGGTTCGAGCATCTCCGCGATGTTCTCACGGGTCATGTCTGAGAGACGTACACGCCTTCCATCAGGCCTGATAGCATAGTTAGCACCACACGGGGAGTTCACAGTAAGCCTTTCAGGACCGGTAAGGACCATCTGCCTGATCTCTTCAATGTTGAAAGGAGTGACCCTTATCGGTACACTCATCTCATTTGCGACTGCAAGAGGAATTCCCACCTGTCCAATTGAAAGGTTGGGATCAGGAGATATAACGGTACGTGCCGAGAAGTTCACACGCTTTCCGGAGAGTGAACCACGGAAACGACCGTCCTTTCCTTTCAGACGCTGGGAAATTGTCTTTAATGGCCTTCCGCTTCTGTGACGTGCCGGAGGACATCCTGCAACCTCATTGTCGAGGTAGGTGGTAACATGGTACTGAAGAAGTTCCCATAGATCCTCGATAATAAGCTGGGGGGCTCCTGCATCCTGGTTCTCTTTAAATCTCTGGTTGATACGTATGATATCGACCAGCTTGTGAGTCAGGTCATCCTCTGACCTCTGACCGTTTTCAAGGATGATCGATGGTCTCATAGTAACCGGAGGAACAGGAAGAACAGTCAGACATGTCCATTCAGGCCTTGCAACCTCCGGGTTGATTCCGAGAAGCTGAAGATCCTCATCGGGAATCTTCTCAAGCCTTGCACGGATATCTGCAGGAGTAAGCTTGTGGTCGATCTTCCTTCCATTCTCATCTGTCATTACCTCAGAGAATGTTGTGGGTTTTTCGAAATTGATCTTAAGCTGCTGCTCTCCGCAATAAGGACAAACGCGCTCCTTTTTGATATCCTTCTCCGAGATTACATCCTCGTTTCTCTCGTCTTCCGGACCCAGGACCTTGTGAATCTCATCCTGGCTTAAGAGAAGTCTGCCGCACTCACGGCAGGAAACTCTCAGCAGTTTTCTGATAAGCCTTGTATATCCAACGTGGATTACAGGTTTAGCAAGTTCAATATGTCCGAAATGACCAGGACATTCACTTGCACGGTTTCCACAGGTTTTGCACCTGAGACCCGGATCAATTACTCCAAGATGGAGATCCATTAAACCCTGGGGGTAGGGGAAACCGTCATCATCATACGTATCCGCCCATATGATCTTCCGGACACTCATTTTGCGGATATCTTTTGGAGAGAGCAATCCGAATTCTATTTTTCCTATTCTCTTTGGACTTGCCATATTTTTTGCCTCCCTCTTATACCTGGTCCTCCAGGTGAAGTCTGGGTGCAATACCCATACTCTTCATCTCATCAAGAAGCAGTTTGAATGCATAACTCATCTCGACCGAATAAATATCGGTTTCGTTGCCGCATGCAAGACATCTGGTTACATTACGGTTGTGATCGAGGAAGGCAATCATACCGCATTTGGCGCATACATATTGATCCACTTTATCAGACTCGTCCAGAAGACGTTCCTTTAAAGCCATTGCAGCACCGTGGCCGATTAACACATCACGCTCCATTTCTCCAAACCTCAGACCTCCCTCACGGGCACGTCCTTCAGTAGGCTGCCTTGTAAGAACCTGAACAGGTCCGCGTGAACGTGCATGCATCTTCGAAGATACCATGTGATAGAGCTTCTGGTAATAGATTACTCCTACATATATATCGGCCTTGAACTGCCTTCCTGTGATACCGTCGTACATTACCTCACGGCCGTTGTGGGCAAATCCAAGTGCCTGAAGTGATTCTCTCAGACCCTCTTCCTCTTCTCCCGAAAAAGCAGTGGCCTCAACCCTTCTTCCTTCAAGTGACCCGATTTTCCCTCCAATCATCTCAAGCATATGACCGACAGTCATACGTGATGGGATTGCATGAGGATTGATAACAAGGTCAGGAGCTATTCCGGCTTCAGTAAAGGGCATATTCTCCTGTGGAATAATAAGCCCGACAACTCCCTTCTGACCGTGCCTTGAAGCAAACTTGTCACCGACCTCAGGTACACGGAGATCACGGGTCCTTACCTTTACAAGACGTGAAGAGTTCTCACCCTCGGTAACTATTACAGTATCAACTATACCGCGTTCGTTACTTCTCATTGTAACTGAAGTGTCACGGCGTTTTTCAACAGAAATAAGCTCACCGCTGGGTTCTTCAAGGAAACGTGGAGGAGAAGTCTTACCTATCAGGACATCCTTCTCTCTCACTACGGTCTCGGGATTGATGACACCGTCCGAATCAAGATTTTGGTATGATTCGGTACCATGTGCACCTGAGACTTCCTCATCAGGCACCTCAATCTTGTCCACCTGACCACCGGGATAACGTCTCTCTTCTCCGTCATGCTCTTAAAATGTGTGCGACCTGCCTACTCCACGCTCAATTGAGGCCTTATTGAAGATCAATGCATCCTCAATATTGAAACCTTCATATGAAAGAACAGCAACGACAAGATTCTGTCCTGCAGCACGGTCATCAGACCCGATAACCTTTGAGGTCTGTGTATGGACGATGGGTTTCTGGACATAATGTAAAAGATGACCCCTTGTATCAGGCCTCAGTTTCATGTTTGAAGCCCCGAATCCAAGCGCCTGCTTGATCATACCTGCACCCATCGTAACACGGGGAGATGCATTGTGTTCCGGGAAAGGTACATGTGCAGCACCAATTCCAAGAATCAGGGATGCATCTATCTCCATATGAGTCTGATCAGGAGTGAGATCCTCTTCCCGGATTGCAGTGAAAAGATCTTCTTTCTCTTACGCGTCTATGAATTCAATCAGTCCGTCAGTGATCAGATCATTAAACTCTATCTCAGACGAATCAAGCCTTCTTATATCCTCATTGGTAATGAGCGGCCTGCCATTCTCCACAACGACGAGAGGCCGCCTTGCACGTCCCCTGTCGGTATGAACGATGATATCCCCGTTAAATTCCTTGTATGATATATTGATTTCAGTGGATATTTCTCCGCGCCTGCGCATTTTACGGACATCACGGACCAGAGCAACAGGGTCCTCACACAGTCCGATAAGAGCCCCGTCTATAAATACCCTTGATTTTTTAATGATGTTTGCGCTCATAACAGCTCCTGGTTTAATTCTTCTACACCGAGATTATACAGCACTCTCATAACCACCTGCTCATCCTTTACACCCTTGGATATTTCCACCATCTGGGCAAAATTCTTTACAAGACCACAATTAGGACCTTCAGGGGTCTCTGAGGGACATATCCTGCCCCATTGTGTAGGATGAAGATCACGTGCCTCGAAATGCGGCTGTGAACGGGAAAGAGGAGATATTACGCGCCTCAGATGTGAGATGACAGCCATGTGATCCACACGATCGAGAAGTTGTGATACACCTGTTCTTCCACCAACCCAGTTTCCTGTTGCAAGGGGATGAAGAAGACGTTCTGTTAAAACATCAGCACGTACGGCTGTACTTATTGAAAGGTCACGGTGCCTCATACTTGCACGTTCGAGCTGATACTTCACATCTCTTGTAAGCCTGTTTAAAGAGATACGGAAGAGATCCTCCATAAGGTCTCCTGCAAGTTTCAGGCGCTTGTTGGAATAATGATCCTTGTCATCGATCTTTCTCTTTTCCAGGACAAGATCAAAGCACGCTTCTGCCATTCTTCCAAGGAAATGAGCCTTTGCAAGTCTGACAGTATGTACATGTGCGGCATAACCGGGATCTTCCTCCTTTATTCCGGCAGGCATAAGTTCATTGAGATGCGGGAGTAGATAATTGTCAAGAACAAACTCTGCCCGCTTCTTCTGGTAATCGCGCGTCTGATTGGGTGCAAGTTTCTTTCCGACATACATAACACCCTCTTCAACAGTATCGCATTCACCCTCTTCGAGGTTCTGAAGCATAAATGTCAGAATATCCTCATCTGTTGAAACTGCATTGACGATGTCATGATCACTTGTGAGTCCCAGCGCTCTCATCAGG
>CAZPHR010000115.1:0-4067 GCA_964586475.1 uncultured Methanomicrobiaceae archaeon | reverse complement strand
GAAGTTCTATATATATTATTCGATATCTGCCCGTGTGCAGGGCGAAAACTAAAAAAAGTTTTTCCCGGGATGATCCCTTTCCCGGGGAAGGTGTCAGTTAATGACGCAACTTAGAGCTCTTCAATATTAAGATCCTCAAGGATCAGGTTTACATCCAGCCAGATGATGAGATCGGTCTTGCCTGATGTACCTGAATCTTCGGATTTTTCCTTGATTATGCCCTTGACAAACGCTTCTTTCGAAAAGGAGGTGTCCATACTCTCGATATTGTTCTCCTCCACCTGGATTACGCTTCTGACATTGTCAACAATAATGCCGACATTCGAACCCCCGGTTGCTTCTGCAACAAGTACGATTATCTTCTGGGTCTCCTCATTCTCGTGCTCGGGAAGATTAAGTATCCTGTTCAGGTTCAGGATGTTTGTAATCTCTCCACGCAGGTTGATAATTCCTGCAATATGGGGCGGCGCCCTGGGCACGGGGGTGATGGGCATCATATCCACAATCTCCCTTGCAAGCTGAATGTCAAGTGCGTAAAGCGTTCCTCCGATATCAAAAACCACTACATCAATTAATGTCATTTTTTAATCTCTCCTGTTTTAGTCAATCCTTTCAACCCTTACCAGCGAGTAAAGCGGAACCCCGTCGATCTCTTTCAACCCTCTCTTGTCGAAGAGAACAACGATCCCAAGGGGTTCTCCGCCATGCTTTCTGATATATTCTATTGTCTCTGTAATTGTATTTCCGGTGGTTACAACATCATCGACAATAAGACACGACCTGTTGGCTACTCCTGCAAAACTGCTGTTGAGCGATCCTGCGGGGCTTTCACCCTGTGCATGCTTCCTGGGATGAAACATTGCAAACATCGATCCCTCGTTACCTGCAATAAGGGTTGCAAGCGGTATCCCTGAATGTGCAATTCCTATAACAACATCCGGAAAACCACCGCTGCCCTCACTGTTGAGGCCTGCCTGCTCTCTGGCAAAATAGTACCTCTGCGCCATCATTGAGGCTGCAAGGCAGAGATTGTTCGAATCACAGCTTATGCTCGACCAGTCGATAAGAACGTCCCTGGGCACATCTCCGCCGGTCTTCTGCTGGGTCAAAAGCCATGTTACAGTCTCCGCGGAGAGGCTGAGTTCATCCGATATCTGACTCGTGCTCCTCCCCTCCGAGTGAAGAAGTCTGGCTTTGGTGATGAGTTCTTCAAGGGATGACATAAAGAAAGAATCAGTTTATAATCATTTAACCTTTCTTTTTATTTCCAGTCCGCAGACCTCACAAGTACCGGGTTCGTCATAATACCTGCCGCACCCGGAGCACCTGTATTTCCATTTTCTCTTCTTTGCACGTCTCTGCTGGAGGGGAATTACCCCGACACCCATGTGCTGGGCTGTGTTTGACAGGGCGAAATCGTCAGTTGCAACTGACGCCTCTCTCTCCCATGCAAGGGCCGCAACATCGATGTCGGTGGCGGAGAGTACTGACAGGTCACCGCTTTTTTTAGCGGCTTTCTTCACCTCTTCTCTTGATTCCTGCTGCGGTTCAGAGATTTTAAGTCCGCACTGAAGATATTTTTCAAACCTCATCTTCGAATTGAGGTCCTTTAATTCGTCTGCCACGGCCGGTGGAACAATGAGATCTCCTTCAATTGGAATCTCAAGAAAAAAGAATGTCGAATCGGGGACGACGGTTTTTCTCTTCATCTTTGTTTTAGTGCTGCAGCAATCGATTCGGCTGCAGAGATCCTGCTCGCTCCCGATTCTATCGTATCACTTGCCGCAATGGACCTGATATTCGCTGAGGCGAGCCTGGCGTAACCGCCGTTTGTAAACACCCCGTGGACGCATGCGGCATGAACCTCTGCCGCACCCTGTTCTCTCAGCATCCCCGCAGCCATTGCAAGCGTTCCTCCTGTTGATATGATGTCGTCGACAATAACGACGGTTCTCCCCTTTGCATCGATATTCTTTGGTGCTATATTTACCTCTGTTCCCGAGAGCCGTGTCTTCTGGAGATGGTCCCATTCGCATCCGGCAGATGCCGCAACATCTGCTGCGAAGTCTGCAGCGCCCTCATCCGGAGCCAGGACAAGGGGGTTTTTGGGGATCGTCTCTTTGATATAGTCCCCTATACTCTCTGCGATGCTGATATTCTCTGCCGGAACAGTGAAATGATCTAGGACGGTCTCCTCGTGCACATTGATTGTAAACACCCTGTCTGTTCCCTGTGAGAGGGCCCTTGCAACAGCTCTTGCACTGATCGGCTCGCCCGGCCTGAACTTCTTGTCCTGCCTTGCATAACCCATATAAGGAATCACAAGAGTCAGGTCCTCTGCCTCGCATGCATCGATGAGCAGGAGGAGCTGGATGAGTGAATCGCTGTTGGTCACGCTTCCAATAATTACAAGTTCATCCCCCGAAGCCTCCGCTCTGACATACAGTTCGCCGTCGGGAAATGATCTGAATTCTGCCGACAGGAGTTCGGCGTCGAGTATACGGGCGGTTTTCGCCGCAAGAACCTGGGAATGTTCAGCACCAATTATCTTCATCAGGATTACCTATTCTGGAAAGTACTTAAAGTATCGAAATGAACCATATAAGCACTATCGTTTGTCAGAGGTATACAAACTAATGGATAATAAAGATAATACTAAAGAAAATATCGAAAATCCTGCTGATTCTCAGGAATCGCAGGTAAATGGCCGGTCATCTGCCCCTGTCCCAAATCCTGATTCCGCAAAGGTGGAGGATGCCGGAAATGATGCCTGTGTGGATGCCGCAGCCGGGGCTCCTGAAAAGTCAGGTGAAGGTCCGAAACTCGTTGCAGCTGATACAGAGGATCACGCCGGAGAAGATGGAGATAAAGCCGGTATTAAGACCGAGGAGATCGATCTTGACAGCCTGAACTCCTCTTCAGAGATAGATGTACCAAAGAGGCTCATCGACCAGGTAATCGGCCAGGATCACGCGGTCGAAGTAATCAAAAAGGCGGCGATCCAGCGCAGGCACGTTATGATGATAGGGACTCCCGGAACCGGGAAATCGATGCTTGCAAAGGCAATGGCCGAACTCCTCCCAAAAGAGGATCTCCAGGATATACTGATCTATCCCAACTCCGATGACTCCAACACGCCTGTTGTAAGGACTGTCAAGGCGGGAAGGGGAAAGGAGATAGCCAACGCCCACAAGGCCGAGGCGAAGAAGCGTGCCCAGACCCGCAATACAATGATAATGCTCTTTGTCTTTGGAATAATGGGGTATGCAATAATCACCGGGCAGTTCCTTATGGGAATCATCGGTGCAGCATTCATCTTTATGGCACTCCAGTACACCCGCCCGAAAGAGGAGGCGATGGTTCCAAAGCTTCTGGTATCAAGCCAGAAGGACGGCAATGCACCTTATGTCGACGGAACCGGTGCACACGCCGGAGCACTTCTCGGGGACGTACGTCACGACCCGTTCCAGTCCGGAGGTCTTGAGACGCCCGCACATGACCGTGTCGAGGCCGGTGCAATCCACAAGGCGAACAAGGGAGTTCTCTTCATCGACGAGATAAACACCCTGACCCCCCATTCGCAGCAGAACCTCCTGACTGCACTCCAGGAAGGAGAGTTCCCCATAACCGGACAGAGCGAGAGGTCGAGTGGTGCAATGGTCAAGACCGAGCCTGTCCCGTGCAGGTTTGTAATGATTGCAGCGGGAAATATCGATGCGATGGAGGGCATGCACCCTGCACTCAGGTCACGTATCCGTGGCTACGGTTATGAGCTTTTCATGCAGGATTCAATGCCTGACACTCCCGAGAACCAGAAGAAGTTCATCCGCTTCATCGCCCAGGAGATAAAGAACGACGGCAAGATACCTCCGTTTGACAAGGGAGCAATAGAGGAGATCATGAGAGAGGCACGCCGGAGGAGCAACAGGAAGGGGCACATCACTCTCAAACTCCGTGATATGGGCGGTCTTATACGTGTCGCAGGCGATATGGCCCGGCAGGAGGATGCTGAGATTACCACCGCCGAACACGTGTTAAAGGCAAAGGAGATCGCAAGGTCTGTCGAG
>CAZPHR010000114.1:1438-4119 GCA_964586475.1 uncultured Methanomicrobiaceae archaeon | reverse complement strand
GTTTAACCAAACTGCCCTACAAACAAACCACTGAGAGGTTGTCAAAGGTCTTACAAAGGAATTATAGAGCTTAATGCCTCAAAGAAATCCATGAAGATCAGTATCTGGTCCGTGACTCTCGCCCTGAGCATAATTGCAGCTTTGATCAATCTGGTATTGACAGGCACAGCTATCACTCCATATATTATAATTTACACATTCCTTCTATGGCTCCTTGTTATCAGTATAGGATTAACAGGTATTATCGCATTTTTCGGCCATTTTTTTAAGGCAGACGAGGTGGCGGAGAAGATCGGCTGGCCAACCGGCAGCCCTTTCCAGCGCGAAATTGCGTTTTCAAACCTTGGAATAGGCGTGGCAGGAATTCTCTGTTTCTTCTTCAGGGATGATTACTGGCTCGCAGTAATAATCATGTCTTCCGTCTTTTTAACCGGAGCCGGGATTGGACACATTTATGAACAGAAAAAAAGCGAAAATCTCTCAGAATACAACACCGGCACCGTTGTTACGTACGACCTTCTTATGCCGGTTGTACTGATTGTCCTCTGGGTTCTGATGAAAATTACAGGGTAGGAAATTAAAAATTTTCAGACAGGCGGATCATTCCGCCTTATAATCATCCGTATACAGTTCATCCCCCGGCTCCATGACTGCGACCTTCATATGGGTGACGCTCTCGATTGACCTCTTAAAATGTGTTGTAATGCATAGGAATTACAAGAGGGGCCCCGACAAAACCTGAAGCAATCATCGCTTCGGAAGGTCCCATCGTATATCTTCCGCCAATAGGCAGCATCGCAACATCCGGGTGATAAACATCCCTGATTAGTTTCATATCGGAGAATAGTCCGGTATCTCCGGCGTGATAAACCGTAATACCGTCCATTTTTATTATGAACCCTGCTGCAGGTCCGCCGTAAAAACCCTGTCCCCCGGCCTCAAACCAGGAAGAATGAAGTGCATGAGTCATGGTAAAAGAGACACCTTCTACCTCAATCGTCCCGCCGATGTTCATCGGTTCAGCCTGTATTCCTTTTCCATCAAGGTATTTTGCGATCTCATTCGGGCAGACAACAGTTCTCCTGAAACGTTCAGCCTCCCCAAAATGATCCCCGTGCCCGTGTGTCACTGCGACAATATCGGGTTTACAGCCAAAATCTCCGTATGGCATAAAAGGGTCGATGATTATCTTCTTAGAGCCTTCAAGAAAAAAGCATGAATGACCGAGCCATTTGATCCTCATGCATCACAATTCAATCTGAAAAATAATAATTTAACTGGTTTGTCTAAGCCGCCAGCCTTTCAGAGATGGAATCATCAGGATTGATTATTACAATCTCCGGGGTGGACTGGTACCTCAGTTCTATCCCGAAAAGGTGTGATGAGCCAAGCCCTCTTGTGATATAGGTTGGCACACCGTCACCAACATAACCGCTTAGCTCGACGATCCCGTTCTCATTCAGGGCCTGTATGAACGGAGGATTAAACTGGCCCCCGTGTGTGTGGCCCGCAAGGATCAGATTGGCGTCCGGCCAGTCCGCCCTGCACTCCGGCTCATGTATCATATAAATTGTAAAAGCATCCGTTTCCGGAATATCTTCAGGAGGATCGGCCAGACCTGCCCAGCCGTCATCCAGACCGACGAGAAGGAGCTCTTCACCGTTCAGGTCAAGGATCACATATTCATTCCTGAGGACATTGACACCGCACTCCTCAAGCTTCTGCTCAAGCCGGTTCCCGAAATCGATATTTGTTTTCTCATCGGTGAGCATGCTCATATCATACCCTTCAACAGTCCTGTTGGCTTTCTTTGCCACTTCAAGCATCTTCGCCTGACCATTGACGCCGTGTATTCCCGATTCATAATCGTGATTTCCCATAACAGCATATACAGGCGCATTGATTCCGGACCAGACCTCCTGCAGATAAAAGTCAGATTCCTCCCCGTTTACAAAATCACCGCCAATCAGGACAACAGAGGGATTTAGGCTGTTGATGGTCCCGACTGACTCACGAATAAACTCAATATTTCCTTCCTGCAGGTGAGGATCAGCGATAAAAACAATAGAATCAGGTGCTCCTTCGATATTGAGGATGCTCACCTCAACATTCTCCGCTTCCCAGGACATATAGCCAAAAGAACCGGGAATCATTGCCAGAAGAATGATAAATACGGTATATCGCTCATAATCTATTTTTTTCAGGCGCTTTATCATATATTGCTATCAAAAAAGTTTGTACTGAATATATATAGGATAAGGGTTTGCGGCAGAATTTATTTTCACAATAGGTCTAAAATGACTCCCGGATTTTGGCTTATTATTAAAATCCGGATAATTAATGATAAATATGTAAAAAATTATGAAAGGTCGGCCAGTTCGGCCTCAGTTGCATCAATGGCCTCTGAAAGTCCGTCATTTACAAGACCACCTGTCATCGATTCTGTAAGATCCCTGTCTTCCATAACATCCTTGATGCGTTCGAGGAACGGATCCAGGGTAGTATCCCTCTCCTGTTCAATAACATGACGATATTCACGAAGGGTAGAGGGGCTTATTCCAAGCTCTTCACTGATATCCTTCATAGTTTTCCCCGAATCAAGCAGTTGCTCCATATCAGTTCTTTCAAAAGGCATCTTGAAATCAAGCTCCCTGAAAAGCTTCAGCCTCACACGGGCACGG
>CAZPHR010000114.1:0-1428 GCA_964586475.1 uncultured Methanomicrobiaceae archaeon | reverse complement strand
CTCGCCATGCATCTTGCGGATGAGGTTCGCGGGGACCTTGCCAGGGCGGAAGCCGGGCATGCGGATTTGCGGGGCATACAAGACAGGCAAGTTCACGAGGCTTCAGTTTTGTCTTAAAGTAACCCTGATCAAGGATTTCCCGCATTATTAAAGCTATTTCGCGTTCAATTGCATCCTTATCACGCAGAGTACCATGTATTTTTTTCATTGGCTCTACAATCTCAGTTTTCCCCGAAATGTCCGTAAAAAGACTCAAAAGTTCTTTTTTCCGGTCAGCTGAGTTTATTTTTTTCTTTCTTCTTGCAACTGCCATTAAGATCACACAAGGTTTCGAATATAAAGGGATGTATTAGATAAATATTTTCTGGTTCATACAGTCCCCGAATCACCCATATTCAAAAAATTAAATCCTGCTGCGAGACGATAAATCTTTTGGATAAAACTGATCAGGAAAAAAATATTCCTGAAAATTAATAATAATTACCTTTTATAGCCTGAGAGTCGAAGTATATGATATTTATTGTGTGATAGTAATGCCTGATATATACGACAAGATTATGGAACTTGCCAGAAGAAGGGGTTTTGTCTGGCCAACGTCCGAATGCTACGGTTCGGTTGCCGGTTTTATCGACTATGGCCCTCTCGGCGCAATGATGAAGAGGAAGATAGAGGATATCTGGAGATATTTTTACGTTATCCAGGATGGCTACTATGAAATTGAATGCCCGACCATCGGAGAGGAATCGATATATATCGCATCCGGCCACGTAAAGGGATTTGCCGACAAGATGATCCAGTGCCCGCACTGCGGTGAATTTCACAGGGCAGATCACGTTGCCGAGGCCGAAGGTATTGAGAATGCCGAGATCATCTCTGCTGAAGAACTGACAAAGGCTCTTGAAAATATCCACTGTCCGGTATGCTCCGAAACCTTTGACGGGGCGGAAGTCTACTTCTTCAACCTCATGTTCCAGACAAATATCGGACCGGGTTCACAGAGGAAGGGCTACCTGAGACCTGAGACCGCACAGGGCATATTCACTGATTTCAACAGACTTCTAAGATTTTACCGCGATAAGCTTCCCTTTGGGACAGTCCAGATCGGAAAATCTTACAGGAATGAGATATCCCCCCGCCAGGGAATGATACGCCTGAGGGAGTTTACACAGGCAGAGGCCGAGATCTTCATTCACCCTGAACACAAGGACCATCCGGCTTTTGCGAGATATGCGGACAGGAAGGTTCCGCTATACAGCATTTACGACCAGGAGAACAAAAAGGACGCAACTGAGATGACAATGGCAGACGGGGTCTCATCCGGAACAATCGCAAACGAGTATGTCGCATACTACATCGCCCAGACACATGACTTCATGCTGACATGCGGAATATCGCCGGACAAGGTTCGCTTCAGGCAGCACCTTCCCG
>CAZPHR010000113.1:991-4128 GCA_964586475.1 uncultured Methanomicrobiaceae archaeon | reverse complement strand
GGACGTTTCTGCCAGGGATTCACTTTTGAGGTGTGAAAACCGGATTATGGCGCTTGCCATGGTTCACGAAGCTCTTTACAGGTCGGACAACCTTTCGGAGATAAGTGCAGGGGAGCATTTCATCAATCTTGCACAGACTCTTGTGGACTCTCTTGCATTTTCGGAATTCAAGGATATCAGCCTCAAAACAGATGTAAAACGCGTTAACCTGCCGATAAATGTGGCAATCCCCTGCAGTCTTATTATCAATGAGGTTATATCTAATTCGATTAAATATGCGTTTGCCGGGAGGGATTCCGGCGAGTTGTCACTTGTATTCCGCATGGAAGGGGATCACTATCGTCTTGAGATCTCTGATAACGGAGTAGGAGTGCCTGAAGACTTTGATCTTGAGAAATCGAAGTCTCTTGGTATGAGGCTGGTTCGGAGGCTGGCGATGGAACAGCTCAGGGGCACTATTGAGATCAGGACCGGAGAAGGGACAAGTTTTATATTTATGTTCCCCATACATCCGGATTAGGAGGAGATTGTCATGGATAAAATAAGGATATTAATTGTTGAGGATGAGGTCATCGTCGCGATGACTATTGAGGACTCCCTTGTGAACAGGGGATATGAAGTTATCGGGACCGTCGACAACGGCTACTCTGCAATAGAGCTTGCCGGGAAGGAAAACCCCGATATTATACTGATGGATATCAGGCTGAACGGGGATCTTGACGGTATAGAGACTGTTGAGAGGATAAATGAGAAGATGGATATACCTGTAATCTTTCTCACTGCACATTCAGATGAGGAGACACTTTCAAGGGTGCTGAGAACCAGGCCATACAGTTTCCTGATAAAGCCCTTCAGGGAAAAGGAGCTCTATGCCAATATTGAGACTGCGATAATCCGGCAGAGAATTATGAAGAATGCCGGGAATAAGGAGGAGAATATCGGCAACTCTGATTAGAGCCGGACTTTCAGTTTTCCAGGGGATGGATGAAATATGATAGGCCCCGGGAATGATTCATCAGATTTATTAAGATTCTGTATAATAAGGTAACATAAGGAGCGGTTTTCAAATGAGCGGGAAGAAGATACTTGTTGTTGAAGATGAGGTTATGGTTGCCATGACACTCGAGGATACTCTTGAGGCCCTTGGTTATGAGGTTGTGGGTACTGCGGATAACGGAGGTGATGCTATCCGTCTTGCAGCCGAGAAGGAGCCGGATCTTATACTGATGGATATCCGGATAAGGGGAGAGATCGACGGTATCGAGGCGGCAGAGAGGATAGCCGAAAATCTTGATATACCTGTTGTTTTCCTTACCGCACATTCGGATGAACAGACCCTGATGAGAGCTCTCAAAACACAGCCATACGGGTTTTTAATAAAACCGTTCAGGGAAAGGGAGCTTTATTCCAATATTGAGATGGCAATTCACAAACACCGGGTTCTTAAGAAGAGGGCACAGTCTGAAGGAAAAGTGCCGGTTTCTGCCGAAGCCCCTCCGGTATCCCCCCCTCCCGTAAGGGCTGCTGCTGAATCTATAGACAGCAACACCCTGAAGGGCCTTGTATTTGAATCTCTTGGAAATCCTGTATTTGTGATGAACAGGGACCTAAGGATAGTCCTGTACAACACTAAATTTACAGAATTGTGCAGTCTTCTAAATATACCTGAGTCAATCTTCAGGCTATCTGCTGAAAAGGCCGGGATATTCCCTCTTTTGGGGGCATCCAATGACTACAGGGGTGTTTTCATCGAAGGCAGGGTCAGCACCACCTATCATGATTTAATGAGCGGGGATGTTGAGCACAGCATCAAAATTACAAAGATTCCGCTGAAGGGAAGTTCGGGTGTCATGAATGTCATGGCAGTAATCGATGATGTCACATATGAAAAGATGCTGAGAGAGTCGGGTGATCTGTATCATGAAACCGCAGAGAGCGTGATCAAATTATCGAATGAGCTGAAACATGCCATTAAGAGTCATGATGACCCTGTTCTCAACGAGATCGCCGATACATCTGATGAGATGGTGCTTAGGTTTGCCCGTATGGACGAGGAATGGCTTCGGATAAGAGCCGCCGGCCACGAAATAAAGAATATCTGGGAGAGATAATCAGATTCCGTCTCTTAAAACCGGGCATGTCATGCAATGGGTGCCCCCTCTTCCCCTGCTCAGCTCAAAACCCTCAATTTCGATAATATCGATTCCCTCTTTTTCCATATTCCGGTTTGTATATGTGTTCCTCATATAGGCCACCACCACCCCGGGCCTGATTGCAAGAACATTGTTTCCGTCGTCCCACTGCTCCCTCTGGGCCTCATAGCGATCGCCTCCTGTCGGAATGATGTTCATCCTGTCGATATCAAGGGCATCTTCGACTGCAGCTACAAGGCCCTTCTCCTTCAGGACTGAAAATATCCCTTCGCCCTCTCCGGGAGTAATAGACCAGACATCTGTTTTTTCGAGAATATCCGGGTATATTGTGGCTGAGTCATTGCCTAACATTGTAAATACGGTATCAAGATGCATGTGAGCCCTGTCCCTGTTCATCCTGCAGGCTATGATCCTTTCTGCGGCCTGTTTTTCAAACAGTGCTGCCGCAAGGTTCTCAATCATTCCCGGAGTCGTTCTTTCGCTGAGGCCTGCAATAACGGTCTTTCTTCCCGGGATCAGAATATCCCCGCCCTCCATGGATGCTTCCGGAAAGCCTGGCGGCGGTACGCCTGCAAAGTCGCCTCCGGCAGGATTCCAGCAGTCAAATTCAGAGTTTGAGAAGAGCGGATGGTACCGGTATATGGCCGAGATATTCAGAACCTCCCTGCGCCTGACATTCGAGTACATCGTGTTGAGTGAAACGCCGCCATAGATCCAGCTCGAAGGATCACGGGTGTAGATGCTGTTTGGCAGCGGAGGAATAATGAACGAGTCCGGTCGTGCAGCTGCGGCAAGAAGTGATCTGCTCTTTAACTCACTCATTCCGGGGATCACGATCTCATCGACTGAAAGCCCCCCGGAGAGGTATCCTGCAAGTACCTCTGCCTCCTCATCCAAAAGTGAATCTTTGAGCCTGCCGGATATGGAAACCCCCGGGGATTCTCCGGGGAATAAGCTGTCAAGGACATAATCTCTCGCTTCCCC
>CAZPHR010000113.1:0-981 GCA_964586475.1 uncultured Methanomicrobiaceae archaeon | reverse complement strand
TGAAGCTAGCGTTTCTTCGAGCAGACGGTTGAGCAGGAGGACTTCAACACCGTTCTCTTCAAGAACCCTGGTGAAAGAATCGTGCTCCTCTATCGCCCTGTCGACCCACAGCACGTCATCGAAGAGGAAATCGTCGTGGTTTGCAGGTGTAAGCCTGCGCAGTGCCATATCCGGCCTGTGAACAATCACCTTCCTCAGCCTTCCGGTCTCCGAGAATACACCTGATTTCATGAATTATTTCCCCCTGCGGACAATTGTTCCCGCTTTTCCTGCTGCAATCTCTTTTATCTCTTCGAGTGACCCTATTGCAGCAGTCTTCCCTGTCAATTCTGCAAACCTGCATGCGGCCTCCACCTTGGGTCCCATCGAACCGGGAGGGAAACTGTGTTCTCGCAGGAATTCCGGGGTGGTCTCCCTGAAGAGTTCTTCATTGCTTTCTCCCCAATTGAGATAAACTCCTTTAACGTCGGTCGCCATGATGAAGAGGTCTGCCGAGAGCTCTGCTGCGAGCAGTCCGCTTGCAAGGTCCTTGTCGATTACCGCTTCAATCCCCGAGTATCTGTCTCCCCCGGTGGCTGCGACCGGTATCCCCCCGCCGCCGGTGCAGATCACGATCGCACCTTTCTCCAGGAGCCACCTGAGTGGCTTTATCTCGAATATCCGGACCGGTTCAGGCGATGGGACGACACGACGCCAGGCATCACCGTCCTGCCTGAATGTCCAGCCTCTTTTTTGTCCTGTCTTTTCCGCCAGTTCCTTTGTATATACCGGGCCGACGAACTTCTCCGGGTTCTTAAAAGCCGGGTCCGATGAATCCACCTCAACCATAGTGAGTATTGTCGCCACAGGGATTTCGGGCGGGAGGAGGTTTCTTAACTCCTGCTCGATCATGTAGCCGATCATGCCTTCGGTCTCTGCACCCAGGACGTCGAGGGGGTAGGGTTCGCTGCCTGTGCAGGATCCCGCCTGGAGTGCAAGGAG
>CAZPHR010000112.1:0-4134 GCA_964586475.1 uncultured Methanomicrobiaceae archaeon | reverse complement strand
TGCTGTAGATGGATTATCTCTTGATGATGTCTACAAGGATATTGCCGGAGAGCTGCAGGAGGCTGCAGGTGTCAATACCGAGATGGAGCTTATGTTCCAGAATGTAGAGATCAACAATGTGACAGTTCCAAACACCGGAAGCGACGCTGTTCTTGAATATGTCTATGTTCCTGATGATTCGACACTGATCGAGAACTTCTACAATAACGGGACATATACCTCTGAGACCGAGGACCAGAGAGAATGGTGGGCCGAGAACACTTCGCTGCACTTCGATGTCGGTACGGTCTACCTTAACCAGACCTGGCAGACAACCTTCCTCCTGAAGGTGTTAAAGCCCGGAAACATCAATCTGTTCAACGATACTTCATATATATCGTTCAACGGAGGTGCAGATACGCTTGAACTGCCTGACACATTCATTACGGCTGTTGCTGACCTGAACTCCACCGGAATCAATTTCACCGCACTTGATGTATCCGGTCTCCAGATAACAAATCCCGGAGAAATAACAGATATGATAGAACTTGGATGGAACCTTGATTACACCGGCTCCTCTTCAGCATCGCAGAACCTGTATTACCTGAGGATTGGTGATAATGTATGGATTCCGTTCAAGACGATGGCTGATGTAGGCGGTCCGGTTTCATCCTTAAACCAGCAGTCGCAGCTCGGCATTGTGGATCTGCCTCCGGGCGAGTATAAGCTAAGGCTGATTGCATCTGCGCCGGATACGGCTGACGATACCGAAGAGCTGAGTACGACGATAATGGTCGGAACCTCTTCGGGGGCATATATAAAGATCGAATAACCGGTCAAAATATTATTTTTTTGTGGCCCTGGTCCTTTCGGTATTCAGGGGATGTTTCTGTCTTATGAATATTTAAAATACCAGTCGGATTTAAAAAAAGTTAAGAGGTCCGGAAGTCCTCCAATAAACGGATCCAGCGGGAATCGAACCCGCGTCTTTGGGTTCGAAGCCCAAAAGGATATCCTCTACCCTATGGATCCGGGGGTCATTACTGATTAGTTCTGTTTTGGGAAAAAGTTTTGTTTAAAGGAACATCTCAGCCTTAAGAAGGTCTGCTCCTTTGCCGGTCATCCTCTCTATCGCCTCTTTGATCCTGTCCACCCTGAGGATGAGGACCGCGGCCTCCTTTCCGGAGTAAGCATAGGAGTACTCGATGTTTATATCCGATTCGCCAAGTATTTTTGCGATATCAAAGAGCCCGCCCGGTTCGTCTTTCATCCTGACGGCGATAACATCAGTGAACGATACCATGAAACCGATATCGGCCAGTTTTTTCAGTGCCGGTTCAGGCTTGTCGACAAGGAGCCGGACAACCCCAAAACCCTTCGCCTCCGCTATTGAAAATGCGAAGATGTTGATCTTTTCATCCTGGAGTGCCTTTGCTATTGCTGCAAGCCTTCCGGGTTTGTTCTCGGAGAATACCGAGATCTGCTTTATTATATAATCATCTGTTTCCATCAGTTCAACCTCCTGTCAATTACGCGTTTGGCTTTACCCTCAAATCTCGGGAGAGTTCCTGGTGCGGCCAGCTCAACGCCTACACTGATATTAAGGGAGTTCTTTAGAATGTGCGAGACCTTTGTGCGGATCTCCATGATGTCCTGGACCTTGTCAGAGAATGCCTCGGGGTTCATCTCGACCTGGACGAGCATCTCGTCAAGGGCACCCTTCTTGTCCACTATGATCATGAAATGGCCGGAGACCTCGGGGATTCCGAGGAGGGCGTGCTCGACCTGAGACGGGAATACATTTATTCCCCTGATTATCAGCATGTCGTCCACACGTCCCTGTAGGCGGTCGATCCTCGGGTGGGTTCTGCCACAGGTGCAGACCGACGGGTCCATTGAGGTGATGTCACCGATCCTGTACCTGATCATCGGGAGAGCCTCCTTCTGGAGTATTGTCATTACAAGCTCACCCTTCTCGCCCGGCGGCAGCTGCTCTCCTGTTTCAGGATCGATTATCTCGGTATAGGCCATATCCCCCCAGATATGAATTCCGTTCTGCTCTGTGCATTCGCAGAACATTGGACCGGAGATCTCGGATGTACCGAAGATGTTGTAGGCCCTGATGCCCATTTCATTTTGGATGTGCGTTCTCATCTGCTCTGACCAGGGCTCGGCCCCGAGAACGGCGGTCTTAAGGTTGGTATCCTTCTCAATTGAGACGCCCATCTTCCCGGCCACCTCTCCCATATGAACCATGTACGATGGTGTGCATGCGATTGCAGTGACCCTTAAGTCCTGCATCAGCTCAATCTGGCGCTCGGTGTTGCCTACACTCGTCGGGACAACTGTGGCGCCGATTCTTTCTGCACCATAATGAAGGCCAAGTCCTCCTGTAAAAAGGCCGTAGCCGTATGAGACCTGCATGACGTCCCCGCGTCCAAGTCCGCAGGCCGTAAGCCCTCTTGCAAGCGATGTTGTCCAGAGCTCGAGATCGTTCTGCGTATAGCCGACGACCGTTGGTTTTCCCGTAGTGCCCGAGGAGACATGATATCTTACAAGTTCGTCCTGCGATGCGGTGAAGAGCTTATCAGGGTAGTTATCCCGGAGATCCCTTTTATACATGAAGGGCAATTTTGTCACGTCTTCCAGGGATCTGATGTCGTCCGGGTGGACATTGTTCTCCTTCATCCTGTTGTGGTAGAATTCGGAGAAGCTGTAGAGCCTGTATACAAGTGTCTTCATCCGTTTATACTGCAGTTCTGCGAGCTGCTCTGCAGGCATCTCTTCTATTCGCGGGTCCCATTTCAAATTGTATCACCTCTCCTGTCGACCACTCTTTTGGCCTTACCCTCAAACCGCGGGAGCGCTTCGTGTTCAACAAGGTTTACCTTTGTTCTAAGATTAAGTGTGTCCCTTAATGCGTGTATAATTTTCTTCTGGATTCTCTCGAGATCCTTTAATTCGCCTGAGAAGAATTCCTTCTTGATCTCCACGTCGATTGTCATCTCATCGAGATGGTTGATCCTGTCCACGTAGACCATGAACTGGTCGCCAACTTCTGGGAGGGTTCTTAGAACATGCTCTATCTGCGACGGGAACACGTTGATTCCCCTGATTACAAGCATATCATCACTTCTTCCGGTGATCCTTGCAATTCTCGGTCCCCTGCCACAGGGGCATTCGTCGTCGAGGATACATGTGATGTCACCCGTCCTGTATCTTATAAGGGGCATCGCCTCCTTTACAAGCGGAGTTACGACAAGTTCACCGCGTTCGCCGGGTCCGAGAACCTCTTCGGTTTCAGGATCGATAATCTCGATGAGGAAGGAATCGTGCCAGAAATGAAGTCCGTTTCTCTCCGGGCACTCGAATGCCGCACCAGGCCCGTACATCTCGCTCATCCCGTAAGAGTCGAATGCGGTAACACCAAGTTTCTGTTCAAGTGTCTTTCTTGTATTATCTGACCAGGGTTCGGCTCCGAAAAGCCCTGTTTTGAATGTATCGAGAGAGCTTCCCATCTCCTCGGCCACCTCGGCAAGATGCATCGCATAGCTCGGTGTGCAGTGAACTGCAGTTACCCCGAAATCGTCGATCATCTCAATCTGACGTTTGGTATTGCCTGTTCCGCTCGGAATGACCGTCATCCCGACTTTCTCCGCACCGTAGTGGAAACCCAGTCCGCCTGTAAAGAGGCCGTAATTTACAGCATTCTGGAATGTGTCCTCATCCGTAAGTCCGACCATCGTCAGGTTCCTTGCAATAAGCTCCGACCAGTTGTCAAGATCCTTTCTGGTATATCCCACCACCGTCGGTTTTCCTGTTGTGCCCGAGGTTGTGTGTATCCTTACAATCTCCTTCTTCGGAACAGCCATAAATCCGAAGGGGTATCCCATCTGGAGATCCTTTTTTGTGGTAAAGGGGAGCCGGGATACATCCTGAATTTTATTGATATCTTCTGCAGAGACACTCTTTTCCTTCAGCAGGCTTTTAAAAAAGGGGACTTTTTCAGCCTGTCTGATGGTCTGCCGCAGCCTTTTGACCTGAAGGTCTTCAAGGGCCTTTCCGCCGAGTGTCTCTATCTCTTTGTCCCAGAACATTTTCTTCCCACTATGGTATGCTATGGCATAGCATGAAGGTTATGGAAATGATATTGAT
>CAZPHR010000111.1:0-4139 GCA_964586475.1 uncultured Methanomicrobiaceae archaeon | reverse complement strand
CATAAGTGCCTCCCTGTAACCTTCGACTGTAAGAAGACTGTTGGTAAACCTGCCTCCTATTCCGTTGAAATCATATGTACAGGTATCATTTTTTACTTCTGTAATATCGCCGGCAGAAACCGCACCAGGGATCTCTGTATCGACACCCGGAGCCAGCAGAATCTTTTTACATCTCTTAAGGTGCCTGATCTTCTCATCAAGTGCTGATTTTTTTCCGTTTGCAATCGGATAGTCGTCGCCTGATGTGAGAATTCCCAGTTCTCCAAGGCCCGTTACCCCGATCGATTCTTCGGTGATTATCCATGAAAGATCCTGGTCTGCAGCAGAAAGGACTTCCAGAAGTGTCGCCGGTGTTATACTTTTTTTGAAAATTTCTTCTTTTCCCGGGTACAGGACAGTGCCGCCGGATGTATGAAGAATGCCGCACCCGTCCATCAGGTGCGAAACTGCATGGGCAGTCGTCGTCTTGCCCCTTGCACCGGTGATCTCAATCAGCAGCATGTTCTGCTGAACTGAAGCGGCCATCGCCACGGCCTCATGGTGGGATATGACTTTTGTATCCGAATAATTCAGCAGGCTGTATTCAGGATCGAGGTGGACCGGGGCGACGATAAGATCATAGGACTTTTCCAAAGCCGCCTGTTCACTTAATGATCCGTTTCTGCCCCTGTAGACATCCACGGTATCCACGGTATGACCTGTTTTTCTCAGGTATCCGGCTATCGTTTCTCCTCCGTGGATTGTATCAAGTACAAGGATCTTCATGAAAATGGGTGTTGCCTTTTAAGGCATTATTATCGGGAATATCCGATTACCTTTTTCAGAGATAATCGTCAACTGCCTTCTTACCGTTTGAGATCATGAGATCTGCAAGAAGGTCGTTCTCTCCGATTGGATCGGCAAATACGAGAGGGATCTCTTTATCCTTAAGTTTAAATGTACCCCTGTGTCCGCCTTCCTCAATTCCAAGTATTTCAGGTATATCCTTGTCTATATGCATTCCTCTTGCGAGGAAAAGAGGAACAACCTGAAGAATTTCAATGTCCTCGTTCCTGAAGGTTTCGAGTGCTTCAGGAATTGTTGGCTCGTTGAATTCCATAAATCCTGTTTTTACGACGTATCCTTCTTTCTTGTCGGCAACGATCCTTGCTGTGTTTTCAATGAGCTGTTTGTTGTATGGCTTCTGACTGCCATGGCCTACTAGTAAGAATCCGATCTTAGTCATATAATACAATGTATTACTATCTTATGTAAAAATAATTACCAATTGATTTTTCAATTATTCAAAAGACTATTATATACAAATGAGTGATTTTGAAAGAGAGATCGCCAGGTGCTTCAATAATTACTTCGAGAGAGTCGGAGCGAAGGGATATGCCTACAGGCTTAAACAGTCCAGGTTTATAACCCAGTACGTCGATGTTCTCTCCGATTCCCTTGACCCGAGGTATTACCTGGCAATCGAGTGCAAATCCCTGAAAGGGAAAAAGCTCTACTTTACACAGCATTTCCACGAGGACAAGAATGGTGTTCACCAGGTTGATGCAATATCGGATTTCATAAAAAAGACCGGCAGGAGGGGTTTTCTTGCGGTAGAATTCCGCGCAGGGGCAGGAAAGCCGAAGGAGGCATATCTTCTTCCATGGGATCTTGTGATCGAATTCAGGAAGAATAATGCCGGGATTTCAAAGGAGGATTTCTCAGCTGGTATCAGACTGGGGAGGTCTGCCGGAGGATATATTCTCACAGGACCTATCCAAAATCATTAGATAATTAAGGACAAATCTATAGGGGAGAATTATGGATCCATATGACAGGTACGAACTCATTGTTAACGGTCGTACTGTGAAAACACCTATAGCAATAGCTTCTATGGCCGGGATTGTCGATTCGGATTATGTCCTCGCAAGAGAAGAATATGTTGGAATGGCCTTTATCGGAGGCTATTCGATCGATGAACCTACAATCAATGCAAGTGTCCTGATGGAAGAGGAGGGACGCTCTGAATTCATATCCACAGATCCCGCGGCCGATCTTAAGGCAGAGGTCGGGAAACTGGCAGAAACTGATGTCATACCGGGAGTGAACCTGAGAGGAAGCAGGCCTGAATCCTTTGTATTAATTGCTGAGGCGCTTGGGGATGGCGTAATCTATGAGATTGATGCACACTGTCGCCAGCCGGCAATGATCAATGCAGGAAGTGGTGAGCATTATCTGCACAATCCTGAGAGGCTTGCAGAGACCGTAACTGCGCTTAAAAGTACGGGTGTCACAGTATCAGTCAAGATAAGGGCAGGAGTTGCCGATGATGACTCCGAACTCGCACGTATTTTATGGAAGGCCGGCGCGGATATACTTCACATTGACCTTATGGACTTCGGAGTTTCAAAGATAAGGCAGATCAGGAACAGCTGTCCTCTCTTTCTTATTGCAAACAATTCGGTCAATACATTTGATCGTATGAAGGATCTGTTGGCCCATGGAGCCGATATGGTCTCTCTTGCACGGCACTCTGATGTCGATACGTTAAAGGCCCTTGATAAGGCAATATCCGTTTATGCTGATGAGACCGGCTGGTACAATTCCCCCAAACAGCTATGCAGGGGGGGTGACCTGAGAGGTCTGACATTTTGCTGTATGCCTGTTAAACAGTGTCCGCTGATACCTGCATTACAAAAGATAGGGATGTCACCGAAGGATTACCATGATTTAAAGGTGGAATCTGTAGAAAAAACACCTCTTGCATCCGGTTCGAGTACATGCTTCGGGAGCCTTGCATGGTGCTGCAAGAGCTCCACTCCATGCATGTTCAGGGACATCAGCATCAAAAAGGAGGGCATTTCACTTGCCGATTATATGAGATACAAGCGACGGCTCTCTGAAAAAATTATGGACAGGATATTTAATGAAGAAAAGCGGGATGATATCGCGGGCTGAGAATGCACAGCTTGCAATGATGCTTGAGGTCTGCACCGGGGTGAAACCTGGAAATGTGGACCGTTTCCATGACTATGACGATACATGGCTTGAGCATTTTCTGGCATCGACGATCCTTGCAAAACCTGCCTTTGAGGAGGCTGAAAAATTTCAGTCTTCCGGGAAAGGCATAGGGGATATCATCTTTGACGCAGTTGCCCTGACAAATACCCATTCGGGTGGAAACACTCATTTTGGGGCTTTTATTCTTCTGATCCCTCTTATCGCGGGAGGGAGCATAGATTCGGCATCGGAGGTTGTCCGTTCGACAACCGTTGCTGATGCGATTTCTTTCTATAAGGCATTTTCATTAACTTCTGTCAGGATGAATGAGACCGATGAGCTTGACGTAAATGATCCTGCCGCCCTTGATCATATTACTGAAAAGGGAATGACCCTCTATGACGTGATGGACTACTCTTCATCCGGAGATATGGTTGCTGCAGAGTGGACTAACGGATTTTCCCTGACGAAAAAGACTGCTGAATTCCTGAAAGATTCAGGTTCAGGCAAAAAAGCCATCTCCGATGCATTCATCTCCCTTCTTTCTGAAGAGACAGATACGTTTATCGTAAAAAAGTTCGGCCATGAAACCGGGATTTGGGCAAGGGAAAAAGCATGCCTCGTCAGGGAAGGGAAGCTTTCGATTGAGGATTTTGATGAGATGTGCCTTGAGAAGGGCATAAATCCGGGGTCTGTTGCAGATATTATAATTGCAGGTATATATATTGCTATAAGCGGAGGATGGGAATGGGACTCTTAGGCGAGGGAATAAACGAGATACTTGCAACGACGAGGGGAACTGCAGCGCCTATCGGAATCATCATCAGGAATGACTCTGCAAGAATGGTTCTCTTTCACGGGACTCATACCCTTGAAAATATCCGGAAGGACGGATGGGTGGTTGCCAACATAATCCATGACCCTGTAATATATGTAAAGACAGCTTTCGATGACCTGCCGGATGATTTTTTTATTTCCGAGAATGCAGAAGGTCTTGAGGTCCAGAGACTGAAAAATGCGTTGGCGTGGATTGCATTTAAGGCGGAGATCGAGAGAGAGTCCGGAGAGGCGGCAGTTGTAAGGCTGACAGAGGTGGCGGAAAAGATTCTTGATGAGAGGATTTATCCAGTTAATCGCGGCTTCAACAGTATTATTGAGGC
>CAZPHR010000110.1:0-4228 GCA_964586475.1 uncultured Methanomicrobiaceae archaeon | reverse complement strand
GCAAGGACATTGATCTTTTTGCCGTTGATTACGAATGTCTCGATACTGTCACGGGTCTCGTAGCCTTCTTTATTTGCATTCAGCCACTCAAGGTCGATCTCAACATTGAAGTGTCCTGCATTGGAAAGGATTGCTCCGTCTTTCATTACCTTAAAGTGCTTCTCTGTGATGATCGAGGTGTTGCCTGTGGTTGTGACGAAGATATCTCCGATCTTTGCCGCCTCTTCCATCGTCATGACGAAGTAACCGTCCATATGTGCCTCAAGCGCCCTTCTCGGGTCGATCTCGGTTGCCGCTGCCTCTTTAAAAAGGCCGTGGGCCATCTTGACACGACGGCGTCCACAGTAACCATAGCCTGCAACGACGAACCATTTACCTCCAACAAGCGTGTTTGTGGTGATCATTACGGATGAAAGCGCACTCTCTCCTGTTCCGTGTACGTTGTCAAAAGACCTCTTCATAGGGGTGTCGTTTACTGCAATTACCGGGAATTCAAGCTTTCCTTCAGCTGCCATTGCACGGAGCCTGTGAATTCCTGTTGTTGTCTCTTCGCACCCGCCGATGATTCCGTCAAGGAGATCACGCCTTTCTGTATGAAGGCGGTGGATGAGATCCATTCCGTCGTCGATTGTAACCGTCGGGTTTACATCAAGGACCTTATCGATCGCTTCATAATACTCCTCAACCGAGCATGCCCTCTTTGCGTAGCATTGTACGCCCGGAACATTGCCCAGTGCTTCGGCAACATCGTCCTGTGTCGAGAGAGGATTGCATCCTGTAATGTACACCTCGGCTCCACCGGCAGCAAGTGTTTCCACAAGAACTGCTGTTTTTGCCTCAACGTGGAGTGCCATCCCTATCTTGTTGCCTTTAAAGGGTTTCTCTGATTCAAACCTTTTTCTGATCTCTCCAAGGACAGGCATGTACTGCCTTGCCCAGCTCATTTTAAGTTCACCGGAATTCAAAAATATCACCGTTTATTGAAACTGCATTTATTTTGTCCCTGAAAGGTAATAGTTATTTACAAATCGTCTCTAACAATATCCCGTAATCTATCATGGACAGGGAGTACGAAGAACGTCTGGTGCCGGTTGGAAGGCAGCTGAAGGAAGCGCTTAACAGGTGTGGAGAGCGTGTCCCCTCTTCTGCTATGATCGATCTCATGGGGGGCCGAATCTGGAAAAAAAGCCCATCCGGAAGCTTTCAGGAAGTTACAGTAGACAGCAAAAAAGTCCTCAATACTATTGAACACTATCAGAGGTCCATTGAAACAACCCGTCAAAGGTGCAGTGAATCGAGAAAAGAGAGATTATAGATTCAATCATTTTTTTCATACAATGTCGTTCTTCTTACAAGCCTTCTTCTCAGATCCCGTGACATCCTCTTCATCTCCTCAGGGTCAAGATACTCGGTATCTGTTGCACCAGCCGATTTTGAGATGCTTTCCTCGAACATCGTCCCGCCGATATCGTTTGCACCGGCAATAAGACAAAGCTGGGCGAACTTGGTCCCGAACTTCACCCATGATGTCTGGATATTCTTAAAGTTGCTGAGATATAGTCTCGAGACTGCCGAGATCAGGATATCATATCTGCCTGTTGCACCGGGTTTCGAGAGTCCCTGCCTGTAGAGAGGTGTCTGCCCGTGAATGTAGCTTAAGGGAACAAACTCGGTGAAACCACCCGTTTCGTCCTGGATATCCCTGATGATCTTCAGGTGCGAGACTACATCCTCCGGGCCTTCAATCGATCCGTACATTATCGTTGCGGTAGTCGGGATACCGAGGTTGTGTGCCTCTTTGATTATCCGGACCCATTCTCCTGTGCTTACCTTTCCGGGGCAGATCTTCTTCCTGATGTCATCGACGAGGATCTCTGCCGCTGTTCCGCACATAGAGTCGAGTCCTGCCTCCTTCATCCCGATAAGCATCTCCTTTGTGGAAATACCGCTCTGTTTTGCCCCGTACCAGACCTCCATCGGGTTTGCTGCATGTATATGCATGCCGGGCGTCTCCTCTCTTATTAATCTCAGGAGAGAGAGGTACGATTCAGCATTGAAGTCCGGGTGAAGTCCGCTGACGGTACAGATCTCTGAAACTCCTCTCGCTTTTGCCTCCCTGACCTTTCTGCGAAGAGTTTCATCATCATAAAAATAGGTGTCCGTATCGCCTTTCTTTCTGCAGAAACCGCAGAATCCACAGGAGTTGATGCAGATATTTGTAACATTCATATTCTGGTTTCTAACCCAGGTGATGTCATCCCCCGCCTTCTCCTCCCGCATTAGATCTGCCGCAGCCGCAATCTCCCATGTATCCCTTCCCGATGCATTCAGGAGTGTCAGTGCATCATTTTCATCCGGTATTGAGCCGGAAAGGATATCATTCAGGATCTGCCGGACAGCCTTGTTGTCTCCTCCTTTTTCTCCCATAATTTTTCTCCAGGATCTCCGGTTTTAGTATCTGATATTGCGATATGCACTAACATTTTATACAGGTGACGGTGCAGGTGCCGGGTGTTTATCGTTCGAAATAACTTTACGGATACAGTTGTATTCATTATAACAGAGATGGTGCTTACAAAGAGAATCATTCCATGCCTTGATATCAAGGACGGACGTGTCGTAAAGGGGACGAATTTTCTCGGATTAAGGGATGCAGGCGACCCTGTCGAACTGGCCTCGAGATACAACGCGCAGGGTGCGGATGAGGTGGTGTTCCTGGACATAACCGCCTCAAAAGAGGAAAGAGGCGCCCTTATAGATGTAATCCGGCGTGCAGCCGACGCGATCTTGCTCCCCCTGACCGTCGGTGGCGGAATCAATACAACAGATGATATGCAGGACCTCCTTCGTGCGGGTGCAGACAAGATCTCGATAAATACCGGCGGTGTGAAAAACCCGGAGATTATCACAAAAGGTGCTGAGAAGTTCGGCAACCAGTGCATCGTGGTTGCCATAGACGTAAGACGCAACGATGAGATGAAGGATGGCGTTACAGTAATCGAGATGCCTGACGGTAGCCTGTGCTGGTACGAGGTTGTTATCTACGGGGGAAGCAGGCCCACCGGCATCGATGCGGTCAAATGGGCAAAGGAGGCCGAAAGTCGCGGTGCAGGCGAGATTCTCCTGACAAGCATGGAGACCGATGGTGTGAAAGAAGGCTTTGACATCCCGGTAACGTCAAAAATTTCTTCAGAGGTCAGGATCCCGGTAATCGCATCCGGGGGTGTCGGGAAACTGGAGCATTTCTATGACGGTTTTGTCTATGGCAGGGCAGATGCATGTCTGGCCGCATCCGTATTCCATTTCGGCGAGATGACGGTCGCCGATGTAAAAGATTATCTTGCAAAAAGAGGGGTCCCGGTCAGGATATAATCCGAGACCTCAAAATCGTTTTTCGACTTTCAAAATGCATTTGTCATCCCCCATGCACATCTGTCTTTCATAGCTGGCGGCATAATCCGGGTTGATTCCTTCAATCGCGGATAATGTATAATTCATGCATATATTTCTTGCAGTCAGGGATTCATTCAGGCATTTCTCGCTCTTTTTCATTAGCGGGCAGTTCACTGCAACCGCAAATGCAGAATCTCCTCTCCCCGGCCTGATCTCATATCCAAACCGGCTCCCGAAGATTGAATTTGAATAGGCGTTCATTGCCTCGGCAACACCTATTGCAGTTTCAGGCGCAGAACACATCTCCCTTGCTTCAAGTCCTCTTTTCTTTCCGATTCTCTTCCAGAACCCCCTGGTCTCATCTTCGAGATCTTTCATCTTCCCGGGGACCGCCCTGCGGATTGCCAGTTCATATGCAAATATCACATCATTGTTCTGGGCTGCAGATATCTCCCAGCGTTTATCAGCCGGGATTGGATTATCAATTTCTTTCATATGCATCACCTAAATTTGGAGAGGGTCTGTCCCGCGGCCGGGACCTGAAAAAAAGTATTGTGAGATCCATCCTGCGGCAAAGAATATTGTGCAGACCCGGTAGTCCTGATAAGGATATTTGCATATAAATAATTATTGCAGGGGTTTAACAGGGATATTTAACCTGCATGTGCTTACAAAAATTCAAGTCCGATCCATTCCCCTTTTTCCATTGCGATTTTGGATATGGCAAGGTCCTGTATTGCAAGGCCGGTTGAGTCGAATACCGTGATCTCATCCGGTGATCTTCTTTTCTTTCTTCCGAGGCGAGTTTCACAGTGTATATGTAAAATACCTGGCG
>CAZPHR010000109.1:0-4282 GCA_964586475.1 uncultured Methanomicrobiaceae archaeon | reverse complement strand
GGTTTCGGCTCTCTCCTCTTCGGGTGCAGCATAATCGGTACGGCAGGCGGGGTGTCTCCTGAATCGATTATTGCAATTGCTGCAGGAATTGTCGTAATACTGTGGTTCGGCAAACGCCAGCTTGGGCTTTCCAGGCCGGTGCTTGAACTAAGGATCCTAAAAAACCGGAACTTCCTCTCTGCAGTCTTCATTCTCATGCTGTTTCAGGCGGGAATCCTGGTGCTGACTATAATAATGCCCGTGTATATCCAGACGATTCTCGGTTATTCGGCGACTATGACCGGACTGGTCTTTCTCCCCGGAGCACTATTTATGGCAGGAATGAGTATGGTCTCCGGAAGATTGTTCGACAGGTACGGTCCGCGGAGACCCACACTCCTTGGAGCGGCCGCCCTGATGACTGCCTTTATGTGTTTTGTCTTTCTCGACACCGGCACTCCCATCTGGATTCTTTTCATAATTTATATTATTCTGAGTTCCGGTTTCGGGCTGGTGAACACCCCTCTCTCTACGTGGGCGCTCAACTCGCTTGATGATAAAGAGATACATCACGGGAGTGCTGTGTTAAACACTCTCCGCCAGGCCGCAGGTGCAATAGGAACGGCGCTGCTGGTAACGGTGATGTCGATTGCAATGTCAGCTTATCCCGATCCGGATTCGATTGCTGCAAATATGGCAGGCTTCCATGCCACGTCAGTCTGCATGGCGGCAATTATGATTGTAATATTCGTGGTCTCGTTCATCCTGGTCGGGGATAATAAAAAACGGGGAAATGACTCTATATGAGTCAGGCTCTATTATTCTCTTAATAATCAGTCCCTGAAAAAGGGCCCGATCTTCTTTTGCACCTCTTCACCAATATACCCGTAAAGCGACCCTGCTGTAACCGGAAGCCAGTCGAGGATCTCATCACGGGAAAGGCCGGATGCGTCACAGTACTTTTCAAGATACATCTCTGCAAGCTTCTGGTCCAGAATGAAGTAATCCATATAGCTCCTGCATGCATCAGCCGCCCTGGCACCGCAGGCAACCTCTGCCCAGTCGATGATTATGTAGGATTTTCCGTCAAAGATTACGTTTCCGCCGTGAAAATCCCCGTGGCAGATCGACAGATCGTCCGGAAGCGTTTCCAGCATGGCACAGAGCTTTTTCTTCTCGTCCTCTGAAATGCCCGGGCTTGCGAGGATCGTCCCGAAGAGAACAAGCTTTAAAGGCCTGAACTCGGTTGTTTTAATTTCATGCATGTCCTTTTGGAGACCGACGATCTTATCCATGTATTCCTCCGCCTTTTTCGGTTCTTTCAGCATCAGGTCTGCAAGCGAATCCCCGCGTACCTGGTCCATAAGCACCGCCGTCCTTCCTCTGAAGGTCTCAACAGAGTATATGTCTGGTGCAGGAATACCGGATTCTCTCACCACCGCCAATGTAAAGGCCTCCTGGTAGACCTGCTTTTTTGGCTGACCCTCGCGGTAAACCTTGGCCGCGATTCCGTCCCGTGCATAGATTACTGCAGACTGTCCGCTGCCGATAATTTCTCCATAACGTTTGCTGAACTCTTCATCGATTATTGTTGTTTCGCTGATTTTATCACTCCCCGTTCTGCCGTCCCGGCAATGTTTCAAAGGCATACATTGCTAATACGTTATATTTAGTATGTTCTTTCCCGGGCAGATTAAATTACGTATACCGCAGCAGTCCGAATCCCTCCCGGGGTCATTGAACTTATGTCTTTGTCATTGCCCTCGAATCGGGGCAGGCAGAATCCTGTACCCGCAGGGGATAACCTCTGCGAAATATATATCCTCCCTGACAGATTATCCAGTTTATAACTGACTTTAACGGTTTAATGGTGGAAAGATGAATAAAAAAATGGTTTACGTGGTAATTTCTGCGACTTTGGCTCTAGTGGTAGCATTCTGCGGATGTCTCGGGCAGTCTCCCCCCGCCGGGGCGACAACAGCGCCGGAGGACTCCGGGCTGAGAATAATTACCGAGGATTTCCCGCCCTTCAATTATATGGATGAAAACGGCCGGGTTTCGGGGCAGTCGACAGATGTGGTAAATGAAATTCTCAGGAGGCTTAATCAAAAGGCCGATATTGAGCTTATGGAATGGAGCAGCGGTTATAATATCGCCCTGAACGAGCCTTCAACGGCACTCTATTCAACTGTCAGAACGGGTGAAAGAGAATCGCTGTTCAGGTGGGCGGGGCCCATAGCCTCATATGAAAATGTCTTCTATGCAAAGGCGGATTCGGGGATCAAAATCAACAGCCTCGAGGCCTCAAAAAAGGCAGGGAATATTGCAGTTGTCAGGGACGACTCACGCCAGCAGTTCCTCACGGCAAACGGGTTTGAAAATCTCCTCCTTTGCAGCGACGACCGTGAATGCATGACAAAGCTGATGAGCGGTGAAGCCTCCCTGTGGTTTGGAAGCGATGTAAATGCAGCGGATATCGCGGCCGCTGAGGGATATGATGCCTCCGCCATTGCTGCGGTTTATCCCGTAAGAACCGTCGACATGTACATCGCATTCAATCCTGCAGTACCTGATGAAACGGTATCCGGATGGCAGAATGCCCTCGATTCCATGAAGGAGGACGGCACCTATAATGCAATCCTTGTACGCTATGGAAACGCTCCGGCATCCTCTCCGCAGGTTACAGCATCAGGTTCGGAGATGGAGACCGGACTTTTTGCCATTATGTCATATACCGACGGAAAGATTGCATCAGTTCTCAGGGGGCTTGAGGTTGCAGCTGTTACTGGTGAGGCCGGATCGGGAGACTGGCAGGAGATAAAGCCCGTTCTTGCAGCCCTCGAGGAGAAGGAGCCTGACGCGAGGATGTGGTATGCACATACGAACGGAACCTACTATACTGTCGTAGATGATCTTGCAAGTGCCAACCTGATGAGCCGCTCCTACTTCCCCGGCGTCCTTGCAGGGCAGGAGTCGGTGGGAACTGTCGTTGTAAGCCATTCAACAGGCAAAAATACAGCTATTGCGGCTGTTCCTGTTAAGGTGGGAGGAAAGGTCACCGGAGTCCTCGGAGCCTCGATATATCTTGAAGGAATCACCGGAACCCTGAAGGACGAACTGCCCGGAACGGTCTTCTATGCAATCGACACTGAAGGCAAATTCGCGCTTAATTCAGATACCGGGCTGATATCGCAGGATGCACTCCTGAATGATGGCAGTACATCTTTCGGGCGTGCAGTGGAGTACATGGTCTCACAGGGTAAGGGGACGACTGCGTATGATTATGAAGGCAAAAAATGGAATGCGGTCTTCAGGAAATCGCCGCTTACCGGATGGATATATGTCACTGCAGTAAGTGCCGGTTCGTAATCAGGGCGGAGTAAATTCCGTCACTCTCTTTTTTATTGAAAAGTCTCTAAAAAATGGATATTACCCGAAGAGTCCGCCGAGAAGACCCTTGTCATTGAGTTCCGCCTGCGACAGCTCCTGCAGCCTGTTCTGCTCCTGTTCGAGAAGCTGTATCTGCTCCTGGATCATGGCTTTCAGCTCCTCGTCGCAGTCTCCGCACTGGTTCATAAGATTGTTCAGGTTCTCGAGCCTGACCCTGTTCGCCTCGATCTGCTGCTGAATCTCTCCTGCTGCCTGGCTGTCACCACCGAAGAAGAACCTTGACAGTGCGTTCCTGTTCTGGATGGTCTCCTCTGCAGTATACTGGATCTTTACCGAGTTGTTGAACTCCTTTGCGATAGCTGATATCTGCGGACCTATACCCCCCGAGATATTTTCAGCTGCGAGAAGTGTCTTGACCGCGACCCGGACAGTGTTCTCGTTTTTCAGCCTGTTGTTTGACGAAAGACCCGAGTTATTCTCTTTTAATATCTCTTTTATCTGTGCCTTGATCTCCTGCTGGCTCTGTGTGGCTGTCGCCAGGTTCGTTGATATACCGCTGCCCTGACCCGCGGATTCGTTTTTGTTTGCCTGCGCAGTTGATGAGCCGCCGGACTGGTTTGACTTGTCTGCGGCCTTGTTGGCCCCTGTCACTTTTTCTTCCGCTTTTACGGATGCACCGCTTGCGTTTCCCTGCGTATCGTCCGTCGTCTTTGCCGCAGAGACCGGAAGTGCGATTAAAACCGCAGCAATCAATAATATTGTCAGTATTTTTTTCATATGTACCCACACCTTGCTTTTTTTTGTTAATTTTCTATTATTAACTGACAATATATAATTTCAACCTTTTTTGAAATGTTTATGCGTGAAAGAGGCATCCCGGAGGGATCACTCTTCGTCTCCTTTCTGGGCCTTC
>CAZPHR010000108.1:3454-4287 GCA_964586475.1 uncultured Methanomicrobiaceae archaeon | reverse complement strand
TTGTGATTACAACGTCACCGATGGTGTCGACGAGCATCTTGTCCATGCCCTTTGGTCCGAGTGTTGTTCTAACTGCACTTGCAACAGCTTTTGCAGCTGCGATGTTTCCGCTCTGGGCATCGCGGCCGCGTGTACGCTGGCTTCCTTCTTTAAGGATAAAAATAGGTTGTCCTCCAAGATTTGCTACCATATTACTAAACTCCTGTATTATGTCTTAAAAATGTGGTTAGTGGTTCTATATAACATTATTGTTCTTCGATCAGCTCGATAAACTCCGATCCCCTTGTGAGATCCGAGAGTACCTCTTCACCGATGATAAGTGTTTTTCCGATGCGTTTTTTCTTTTTGTAGTCGGTAAGAATGCATACCGCCCCTGATTCGGTTATTTCGGATATATTGCCGATTAGTCCTGCATGCCTGATGGTCCTGCTGGCGGTACCGTACCCGGTGAGGATCGTCTTCTCCTCGAAGACCGCGAGCGCATTGAAGGGCGCCCTGCACATGGTGTGCGACTCGATCCCGATCCTCCTGAAATCCGGCGGGGAGTTGTCTTCAGGCTCCTTTGAATCGGGCCTTGTCTTCAAATCGGAGGCCTTTTTCAGGATATCTATCGCCTCGACGATTGCAGCGTCGAAGAGCTCTTCAAGCCTGATCGCGATATCGAGTGTCGTACTCATCCCGCTCTCGTACTTTGAGATTGTCCTCCTTGAGACCCCGAGGGCCGATGCGAGGTCGCCGAGCGACAGGTTTCTCCTTTCGCGAAGCTCTCTTAGTTTTCCGCCGTTGATGTTAACATAAAGTCCGCCCGGTTGTGCGAATACGAGCGGAGGGAC
>CAZPHR010000108.1:0-3444 GCA_964586475.1 uncultured Methanomicrobiaceae archaeon | reverse complement strand
TCATAGAGGGTTTTCGAGTTTGTTGCGATGATCCCGTGGCGGATGTATACTGCCCCTCTCTCGAGCTCTGATTCGCGTGCCTTGTCTCCGACAATAAAGGGTGTTGCATCAAGGTGCTGTGCAATAAGTGCCAGGTCGTGCGCACTCTCCTCACCGACGCTGTCGATGTGGGGGACGACTTTGATGACAAGCAGCTTGTTGTCCTTTCGTGCGATTATATCGAAGCTCCTCGGGCGGATTCCGCATCGCTCCGACACCTGGTAACCTGCCATTATCAGCACGCTGATTACAGTCTGCACAATTCTTTCCTGGGACATGACACTTTTCCGTTTACAATTAATCTTCTTATGTTAAAGTGATCTATATTAAACCTGTACCTTTTCTAATTTATAGAAAAAGAACTTTGGATGGTGACACGGCCGGCCGGATCCGGCCTGATTTGATGCTTATTGGAATAGACGATACCGACTCTCCTGACGGAATGTGCACTACATATATGGGTGCCATTCTTGCGGCAAGGCTTCGCGACGCGGGTTTTTCAGTCGCGTCCATGACACTTGCCAGGCTCAACCCCAATGCAAAATACAAAACGAGGGGAAATGCGGCGGTATGCATCGAAACAGACGCCGGGGAGAAGGGTTTTGAGATCGCATGCAGCCTTGTAGAAGAGCTTGCAGACCTGTCATGTGAAAACACGAATCCCGGTGTCGCGATGGCTGAAAACCTCCTCCCATCCTGGTTTTACAAAAAGGCGGTAACTGGTTTTCTCACAATTGAAGAGGCACTAGAATTCCTCGATGAAAACGGCGCAATATACCGGGGATGGAAGAATAAAAGAGGACTAATTGGGGCAGCCGCTGCACTCTCTGCGTCATTTGAAGATTCTACATATGAGATTCTAGCATACAGGCATCACGACGATAAGGGCAGGAGGGATGTCGACCGCGAAAGTGTTTTTTTAGCAGAGGAGAAGACGTATCCACATACCTGGGACTCGGTCGATTTTGAAAACCGCGTTGTCGTCTGTGTACCGCATACGCCCGATCCGGTATTATACGGGATCAGGGGAGAGTCGCCTGAATGGGTTGAGAAGGCCGCATCATACATCAAATCAGAAGAGCCGTATATAACCGCACTCTACAGGACCAACCAGGGGACCGATGCACACCTGATTGACTCTCCTATAGGAAAGATGAAGGAAGATCGATCGTACCGGACGAAAGGCATCGTCTCTTCTCTTCCCGCAACCGGTGAGGGGGGGCATGTCTCCTTCAGCATCTCGGACGAATCGGGCGCATCTGTCCGCTGTATGGCCTATGAGCCCACAAAGGGCTTCAGGGATATAGTCCGGGCTCTCATCCCCGGTGACGCCGTTACGATCTGCGGGAGCTTTAAAGGCGGAAGCATCAACCTCGAAAAGATGGAGGTGGTCTCTCTTGCAGAACAGACTGAGGAGCGCCCGCCGGTCTGCACCTGCGGAAAGAGGATGACCAGCGCAGGCAGCGGCAAGGGCTACAAGTGCAGGAGATGCGGCGAAAAGTCCGGGGAACCGGAGATTATCCTCGTGGAGAGAACGATATCCACCGGCCGCTACGAGGTTCCGCCTGTCGCCCGGAGGCATCTTTCAAAGCCGCTTGTCAGGGATGGCCTTTTTGATTCCTGAGACTGAAACCTTTTAGTAATAATTCCGGAGACCTTCGATGAAAATACTTCTCGTATCAACACAGGACTATATACACCACCCCGTCCCCTCCCGCCACCACTATATATTCGAGTACCTTGCAGAGAGACACGAGATCTATGTGCCTCATTTTCACGTGAGCGAAGGGCCGGAGAGGGAGACAAAACTGAAGGTCTTCGAGGCGACGAAGTACTATACGAAAAACCCGGCCATCCACTATACGCTCAATGCTCCCCACCACTACAAAGTGATGGAAAAGCTGATCCGGGAGGAGGGGATCAACGTCGTCGTTGCCGGAAATGTTCTTGCCGGAACTGCGGTGATAAAAGCCGCAAAGAAGCACGGTGTTCCGGTCCTTTTTGACCTGAAAGACTGGTTCCCTGATTCTGCGGCCATCTACTACAAAAACCCCGTCCTCAGGGGGCTTATCCACAGATTCGTCCTTGAGACCACGAAGTACAATCTCAAAAACAGCGATTATATCACTACCGTCTCCCCTGCACTCGTCGACCAGATCAGGGAATGCGGTTTTGAGAGCATATCGATTCCCAACGGTGTCAACACGGATTATTTCAAACCTATGGACAGGGCTGTGGGGAGGGGCATTACCGGCATTCCCGAAGATGACTTTGTTATCGGTTTTCTCGGGACGATCGAGAGGCGTTTTGAACTTGACAAGGTTATAGAATGCCTCCCCGGACTGAAAGAGTACAACCCGAAGACAAAGCTTCTCATAGTCGGCGGCTCGCTCTTCACAGATTATCTCGATGAACTAAAGGAGCTCGTTTTATCGATGGGTCTTGAGGACAGTGTGGTCTTTACAGGACTTGTTGAGTACAAAGAACTCCCGAAGTACATCTCTGCAATGGACGTATGCACGATTCCCCTGTCAACCTCCGAGTGGTACGGGATTTCGATGTCAAACAAGTTCTTCGAGTATTCCGCCTGCGGAAAACCAGTGCTTATCAAACCTGCACCGGGGATAATGGCTCTCGGCTGGGACAATACCTTTGTCTACACGAATTACGAAGAATTCGTCGGGAGGATAAAGTTTGTAATGAACAACCCGCAGGAGTATCACCCCGATGTAGAGCCCTACAGCTGGAAGAGAAGAGCGGATGATATTGAAAAGATACTGTATGAACTGACGGAAAAGAAGTAATTTTTTAATTAATCAGGCCTGAAGCACTCGTTGTTCAGGCATTTTTCGACCATCTCAACAGCCCTCATTCCCGAGTACATATCTGCAAGGGGCTGCTTCCGTGTGCCTATGCATGATACGAAGTCCATGAGCTCGGCCCTCAGCGGCTCGGCCTTTTCAATCTTTACGATCTCCACCTCGCCGTCCACAAAGACCGGATCGTTGTGGCTGCCGAGATCACCCGTGATTTTGCCGTTGAATACCTCGATCTCATCATGCTTCATGTAATCGACGCGGACGGATTTTTCGCTTCCGATTATGGTAAAAACCCTCATCTTCTTGTCGAAGGGGGACATCCAGCTCTCGACTGCGTAGCCTGATATGTTGTCATCAAACTCCATGAGGATATCGGCAAACTCCTCGATTCCCGGCTGCAGGAAGGTGCCTTTCGTGATCCTGGCGTTCCTCGGGTATTTGACTCCCAGGAGATAGCAGTAGAGGTCGAGTTCATGGACACCGAGTGCGTACATGACGCCCATATCCTTTCTCGGCGATGCGAACGCCATGCGGTTTGTGAACATGTAATAGATCCTGCCCAGTTCGCCCGAATCTATCATCCTCT
>CAZPHR010000107.1:1109-4345 GCA_964586475.1 uncultured Methanomicrobiaceae archaeon | reverse complement strand
GTCATCCCTGCTCTCTCCGGCGATAAGTTCGGATCTTAGCTCCTCCTCTGTTATGCCGATCTCAGCCGACGGGGGTTTCACCTCAACAGGAGGAATTTCAGGAACAGGTTTGACATTGGGGTTTGGTGGCGAGACAGCCATCCTGCCGCTCTGGGTTGCAATAAAATCAAGCTCGCTCTTCACCGTCTCCTCTTCAATCCAGAGCGGATATGCGGCAAAAAGGTCGTCTTCCCTGTTATAGAGAGCAATCCTGTAATTTGTATAGTCTTTCTCAAGAGCCTTTAACGCCGCCATTCCCTTGTCGGTGTCTGCTGCATAGACTTCGCTGCCCGATATGATTATTTCAAAACCGCTGCCTGTGGGAAGACTTCCCCCGGGGATGGATTTAACGGTAAACCTTGAGTCTCCTGCGAGAATCCCCGAGACTGTTTCAGAGTCAGAGCCGGCGGTATAGATCCTGTCCTGGAGGTGGAGTCCGCTCTGCTGGGTCATCCCTGTTGCGCCTATGAGAAGGATAAACAGAATTACTGCAACCGGCAGGATATCTCTGCTCATTGTTCCTGAAAATCGTTTCAATTCCCATTTGGCAATTGTAATGATTTCATGAAATGAATTTCCAGCTCCCAGAAGAACGCCTCCACTCGGTAATTATTACTGATATAATAAGCTTTATTAAGGTTCTGGCAAAATTTAACGCTGTTTGATATGATTAGCGCCCGATCTATTGTCAAGGATTATAACGGGTTTCACGCTCTTGACGGAGTCAGTTTTGACCTTGAGGATGCCGGCATTTTTGGGATAATCGGCCATAACGGTGCAGGGAAAACAACACTTCTCAAGATTATGTCGGGACTGATATCACCAACCTCCGGAGAACTTGATATAGGAGGGATCGATGTTGTCAGGAATCCCGAATCGCTCAAGGAAAGGCTGGGCTATCTTCCCGAAGAGTCAAGACTGTACGAGAATATGAGTGTTGACGGTTATCTCTCGTTTTTTGGAGAGATATATGGTCTCTCCCCGGATGAGATAAGCGAGAGGAGCGATACACTCCTGCGACGGCTGAATCTTGTTGCAGAAGGCAAAAAGCTTGGAGAGCTCTCGAAAGGGATGAAGAGAAAGGTCGCAATCGCACGTTCCCTGATTCACGATCCGTCATACCTGGTCTATGATGAACCGACTTCGGGCCTCGATCCGATGACATCCCGGTATATCAGTGAGTTTTTAAGGAGCATCAAAAAGGAGAAGAAAAAGACCATTCTCTTAAGTGCACACAACCTGTTTCAGGTTGAGGAGATCTGCGACAGGATCATGATACTCCAGAGGGGCCACATTGTTGCCCTTGGCACAATGGACGAACTGAGGGGAGAGTATGGTTCGATAACATACGGTGTTGAGTTTGTGACAGAGGATATCGAAGGAGTCAGGGAACTGCTGGCAGATGTTGAAAAAATCGGGGATATTTACATTGGATCCGTCCCTGATATTGAATCACTTAATATGCTCACTGAAAGTATTTCAGCATCCGGAGGGCGCGTAAAAAAGATCGAATCTCATTATCCCAGCCTTGAGGATATGCTTGTTCAGATTGGCGACTGATTAATAACCTTCAGTTAACTGATAAATTCTAATCCAACTGCTTAAAATTAATTTAATTTTTTTTAAAAACTTTCAAAAATGTGCTCAAACGGGCCTGAAGGGATTTGAACCCCTGGCCTACGGATTAAGAGTCCGTCGCTCTGCCTGACTAAGCTACAGGCCCATATATTGTGCCTTATTGAGTGGTTTTTATTTCGAAATAAACGTTTCGGAAATCGTCTAAATACATGTAAGAAGATATGTTGTAATACATGCCCGATAGCCTGCAGAATGGATCGACGGACAGAATAAAGTACATAGTTCTTGGATGCGGCAGCATAGGTTATAATGTCGTAGAGAGCCTTGTCCGGGATTCTGAACAGGTAATTGTCATTGACAGCGACGAAAAGAGAGTCGAGGACCTCAGGGACCAGAATTACGACGCTATTGTCAGGGATATCACATCCCCTGATTTCCTTAATGGTCTTCCCATACCTGAGGTTGTTTTTGTACTGTCCAATGGCAAGGCGGCCAACCTTGAGGCCGTCAAAAGGATAAAGGAGAAATATCCTTCTGTTTATGTAATCGCACGAGCCATAGACAAACTCAGTCTTTCAATGCTTGAGCAGGCGGGTGCGGATATTGCCCTTTATCCCCAGGAAGTATTTGCAAAGAGTGTGGTGCATCTTACAAGAAGGCTGCATTCCTCAAGACTTGCAAGAAAATTATATAACTTCCTTTCAGGTCTGGAAGGGACACTCGGAATTGTCCTCCATACCAATCCTGACCCCGATTCAATCTCAAGTGCGATGGCCCTGTGCGCAATCGCAAAGGAGGCCACTGATAAAACTCTAAACTGCCGGATTCTCTATGATGGAAAGATCGGTCACCAGGAAAACCGCGCATTTGTAACTCTTCTCGATATAGAAATTGAGAAGGCCACGCCTGATGCAATAGGTGAATGTGACTATCTGGCTCTCGTTGATTCTTCGGTTCCGGGAGAGAACAATGCGCTCGAACCCGGCAAAGAGGTCGATATAATTGTTGATCATCACCAGATGCCTGATCAAACTTCGGGTCCGGGTCATTTTGTAGATATTCGTCCAAATGCAGGTGCAACTGCATCGATAATGACGCAGTATATACAGGAACTGGGAATCAATATTGACCAGACGGTCGCAACAGCTCTTTTATACGGTATCCGTGCTGATACAAAGGAATTTTCAAGAAACACAACTCCCCAGGACCTCAATTATGCTGCTTATCTTCTCCCCCTGACAGACAGTGACCTTCTCTCTAAGATTACCTCGCCTTCGATGGCTCTTGAGACTCTTGAAGCGCTCGGTGACGCTATCAAGAACAGAAGGCTCCAGAGTGGTTACCTGTTTACAAACGTGGGTTATGTCAGAAATCGTGATGTGATCCCGCAGGCGGCTGATCTTCTGATACAGCTTGAAGGTGTCAACACTGCAATTGCTTACGGGATCGGGGATGAAAGCATCACCCTTTCTGCACGAAACAAGGATATCCGTCTCCACGTGGGAAATGTGCTGAAGGAGGCATTCTCCGATATAGGTGAGGCGGGCGGGCATGCCAATATGGCCGCCGCACGAATTCCCCTGAATTCATTTTCGATGGTAAAAAACAAGGAAGAACTC
>CAZPHR010000107.1:457-1045 GCA_964586475.1 uncultured Methanomicrobiaceae archaeon | reverse complement strand
AAATTTGATGAATGGGAACCTCATTACAGGAGGATTCTTGACTTTTTTGGATTTGATCCGTCCGCCGATGAGGATGCTGCTGTTTATGCTTCCACGCTTTGCGTGAGGGATGACCTGGAACTTCTTGAGGAGCTGTGCCGGAATAAAACCGTCACCGTGTGTGGGAATGCACCCTGCCTGAAGGATGAGACCGGGCTTATTGAAGGGACTGTCATTGCAGCGGATGCAGCGGCGGATTTCCTGTATTCCAAAGGGATCAGGCCTGATGCGGTTTTTACCGATCTGGACGGGTGTGAAGACTCTTTCATCGATATGAACTCTCTCGGGACGATAATGGTCGTTCATGCACACGGGGACAATATCCCTCTCCTGAAAAAGTGGATTCCTTTGTTTAAAGGGCCGGTTATACTTACCACACAGGCCCGGCCGTTGAAAAATGTTCATAACTTCGGCGGGTTCACAGACGGCGATCGGGCTGTTTTTGCCGCAAAGGAGTTTGGTGCATCGAAGATCCGTATAATCGGTTTTGATCTGGACGATCCGCTTGTCAATCCCATGAAGCGTGGAAAGCTTATGATTGCACGCGAC
>CAZPHR010000107.1:0-447 GCA_964586475.1 uncultured Methanomicrobiaceae archaeon | reverse complement strand
TCCTTTCCCGCGCATCACCATGTCAGAAGCACACGACCTGCTGAAGGAAATTGGCTATGACCTCTAAAGCGGTTATTATCGATGGCTATATCGATGAACCTGCATGTTTTGGAGTGCCTCCGTATATCTCCCCTTACATCCGCTATGCGGCCGGGGCATTTGAGAAGAACGGGATCTCTGCTGATTATATTACTATCGACCAGATCCGGAAGGACCCGTATCTCCTCTCCGGGGCTGAAAAGGCTGATTATGTTCTTTTGATTGCCGGGGTCTCGGTTCCGGGCAAATATCTCGGTGGGACTCCTGCAAAAACTGCAGAGATCCTGCAGATCGGTGCGGCCCTGAAAAATCCTGTCAGCATTATCGGCGGGCCGGTTGTATTCGGTTCATCTTCCGGGGGCGGAGTGGCTGCAGCGGCTCACCCACGCCTTCCCCAAGTTCGCCTGG
>CAZPHR010000106.1:0-4359 GCA_964586475.1 uncultured Methanomicrobiaceae archaeon | reverse complement strand
ATTCATCTGGAATGATTCTTCAAGATTTGCAGCAATCTCAAGTGCTCTCTCTTTCTCCCATTCGTCGGGTTTTCTGCCCTCTGCCCTGACCTGGATGATTCCGGCATAGTAACTCCCCGAAAGCCTGCTGCACCTGTCACACTGCTCTTTGATCCAGACTATCAGGATATTGCATGACTGCTCAACATGGATTCCATATAGAGTTCCTGCAATATCCACCCTGACCATCGTCCTGTTGGGGCTTGGATCATAATGGGAAAGACTGACAATATAATCCTCCACATCTTCGTGGATCTTTACCCCCGACATCGCCTGTTCTTCGATAAGGTCCTCGCGTTGAAGATTTGTATCGGACCACATGCTTCCGGTTTTAAGTGAACCGCAGGTAGGGCAGTGTGTACACTGCACACGTGGCTGACAGATCATCCATTCTGTCTCTTCAACTCTGCAATTGCCGCAAAAGCCTTCTTCTGTCGGTCTGCCGCATTTAGGGCAGATATTCTGTTTGATATCCATAATATTCTATAAAACCTGGACATGCGGGATGTCGCCTATCATAAGACAGGAATCCTCGTCCGCCACTCCGCACCTGATTGCGACGGAAACAACTCTTTTTCCAGTAAGATTTGCGTTTTTAGCGTCCTTTAATGCATTGATTAGTTCTTCTTCCGTTGCCGGATTAATGCCGTAGAACCTCTCATCGACAAAGAACTCGATCTTCCCGTCGGTAAGGGTCCGGTTTAGAAGTTCACGATCGCATGCAGCAACGATCTCGCCGCCTTCCGGCACTCTGTGTATTCGAAGATACATTGTATATTAATCACTTTGATTGGTTAAACTGCTTTGGGAACAGGAAAAAAGTTCAGAGTGAGATCTCGACACCGTAGATCTTTTCAGGATTGTCTTTATGAATTTTAAAGGCCGTTTCAATCCCGATTAAGCCCGACTCAATCAATTTTCTGGTGTGCCGCGGGACTGATCTCGGGCCGATTACAGCGCCGGGTCTTGAATTATCATCCATGTAATCGCTCTCCATTGTCATGAGCCTGCCCGAGTTTGCCATCGCGGGGATAGCTTCATGTTTCGCAAGCATCGAAGGGGTAAGCGGTGTCTCAGGGATTGCAAAGTGCTTGACACCCTTAAAGACGGGCATCTTCTCCTCCTTTGCCATTGTGACGACATCCTCGCACGGGCCGCTCTCTGCATGTATCTGAAGTGCGCAGCTGCATTCGGCGGCAATTCTGATGGCATGCCTGAGCACCGTGTTCGACAATTCCATGACTTCATCTTCGACAGGATAATGCGGCCTTCCGCTCTTAAGCCCCACCGCCCTTCCTTCTTTTACATATCCGGCAGCGATTGAGAGTGCGTCGCACATCAGCGCCATCGCGTCCACTGGCGGCATCCTCTGGCTTAGCTTTGTAATCTCTGCCGGATGTACACCGAGGACTGGAAATGCAACGACTCCCTCCTCCCTGATCAGGGCGGCGGTTTTAATCGTTTCTTCAAAGACCTCCCTGAAGTCTTCGCCGCATGAAGGAGAGATCCCGTGCGACCAGGAAGGCTTTGTGACAAGGAACATGTGAGTCCCGCCGGAACGCTTAAAGTCCTTTACCGCCTCCATTCCACGGCCGTTTGCAGGATCTATATGAATATGATCGTCTGTTATTGGAATGTCCGGGGAGTTCATTCTATACTTAGAATTTTCATCAGGGGATATTCATCTTCAAGCCTGAGTTCTGCATGGCATACCGCACTGCCGACCTTTGTGGTGATCCTGACGTCAAACATCTTCCCTGCAAGTTCGCTGTAGCCAAAGGAGTTGAGTGTCATAAGCTCCGTGTTTATGCTGACTCTTATATCCTCAACAAATGGCTGAAGACCTACTGCATTTTCGATTGCTGTCTCTACTGTATGCGCCGTCTCCGGAGATATGGGTGTTCCGACCCACTGGTGGTAAAGCGCCCCGAGTTTTATTCCTGCCTCAAATGCGGCCTGTATCTTATCATCCATATAATCACGTTTTTGTTTTTTCTTCAAATAAGCTTGATAATTCCGTGCCTCGTCTCCATGCCCTTTCCCGTTCTCAGCATGTCGTCGATTCTCTTTCTGATATCGTCCCTGTGATAGCCCTTCTGCTCCAGGACTTCAGTAATCGCATCTATCTGTGCATAACCGGAGTCGTCGGCATTTTCCCGTATTGTCTCCTTTATCTCCCTGATGATGTCACGCCTCTGCTTGGGAATCCCGGTGACGAGCTTGTCAATATCAAAGGTCCCAGTGTTGGGATCATACGCGACGTCCTTTAGGCAGCGGTCAACAATCCTGACAACCCTCTCTGCGTCTTCTTCCTCTATTGTCTCGCTGAGCCTGAGTCTTGCACTTGCCTCCCCGAGCCTTACAAGTGCTTCAAGCTGCCTTGCGGTTACCGGGACCGGCTTGTTATCGTCGGCAAGGCCTCTCAGGTTGAGATAGTAATTCATAAGCTGCTCCTTCGCCTCGTCTGTGAGGATGGGGAAGCAGTTCCTCTTGGAGTATGCAATATATTTTCTGAAAAGGCCCGGCTCTATCTCAGGAGTCACCGGTTTTAATGCCTGCTCGATGTAATCGGAATCAACACCTTCTATCGGGGCTTTTTTTATGTGCTCGATAAGTTCTCCGACCCTGTGCGATTTGAGGATATGCTCTCCTATTGCACGGTCAAGTGCTTCGTTGGGCTGGTCCTTCATTACAAAGATCAGGTCGAAACGGGACAGGAGCGACGGCGGCATGTTGATCTGTTCTGCCATTGGTGCGTACTCATCGAACCTCCCCATCTTCGGGTTGGCCGCACCAAGGAGTGCACATCTTGACTTCAGTGTGGCGGTTATACCCGCTTTTGCAATGGAAATGGACTGCTGTTCCATAGCCTCGTGAAGTGCACTCCGGTCCTCCTTTGCCATCTTGTCCATCTCATCGACTGCGGCAATTCCCATGTCCGCAAGGACAAGTGCACCGGCCTCGAGCGTCCATCTGCCATCCCCGAACTCGTCCTTTACCGCTGTTGCAGTCAGACCGGCAGATGTTGACGATTTGCCGCTCGTGTAGATGCCACGTGGCGAGAGTTTGATTACATACCTGAGCATCTGCGATTTTGCGATACCGGGATCTCCGACGAGCAGCATATGGATATCTCCCCTGAGATGACTCCCGTCGGGCAGCTCCTTCATGATCCCGCCGAAGAGAATCAGGGATATCGCCTCCTTAACCTCTTCGTTTCCGTAGATGGAGGGCGCAATCGAGCTTGAGAACTTCCGGTAAACCTCTTTATCCCTGCTCAGCTCGACGATCGCCTTTTCATCCTCTTCGCTGATATTTACCTCTTCAAACTCCTTCTCCCCCATCTCGATTGAGTTGGCCTCGACATATATGTCAAACAGCGAACTCTTGTTGCCGTAGGAAACTCTCTGGATAGACCTAAGTATTCCGTTGATTATCAGCCTGTCTCCCGGTGCTGCAAGAGCAACTAAGTCGTCGGTTACATCAACATCCATCGTCTGTGGCTGTTCTCCACCCCTGAGACCTTCGGGAGACTCCTGTATGCGGAGCTTCTGGACGTCCACGAATTTCGAGAGGGAGGGGACGATCTCCATCTTGGTCGGCCTTTCACACTGTGAACACGGCCTGTATGGCTCCTGGAACTTCCCGTATCCCTGCTTTATCGGGGGAGTCAGCGTTCCGCACTGGAGGCACCTGAATACGGCATAGGTTAGTCTTGGCCGGACTTCGGTAACCTTCCTGACGATTCCTTCGATGGAGATGTATGTATTGATATGATCCGCACGGATGTCCCTTACCGCGACCTTCTTCGGAAGACCTGTAAACCTTATGTTTACATGGTCGGTCATCTCCTCTTCATCGCGGGTGAAGATTAGGTTGTAGTTCTTTATTGCGTCTTTAACATCCTCTATTACTTTCCCGGGATTTCTCAGGAGTTCATCGGCAAGTTCGAGACCTTTTTTACCATGCTTCTCAAGCTTCCGGTAATCGATGACAAGGGACTTTTTATGCGGGAATTCTCTTGTGATCTCCCCGAGCTCCGCTTTGTAATGCTTCTTTAGGAAACGGTTCCAGTCTCCGGCCTTATCTGTTATTTTTACCTCTTCTTCAGGCACCGTTTTATCCCCCATAGTCACCTGCCGCTTTTCTGTGCACTGAGTATACACCTGGCCAGGAGGGCCTCCATCTGGATATTGGGGTTTGCACCTTCGCTAATTCTGAAATCCGCGTCCCCGAGGTGGCTTATCATCTCGACCTTAAGCTGTCTGTCGATATCCCCGTTGGCGACAAGCGCCCTGTAGCACTGGTTCAGAAGTTCAC
>CAZPHR010000105.1:0-4365 GCA_964586475.1 uncultured Methanomicrobiaceae archaeon | reverse complement strand
GCTTTTTTTTGAAAATGCTGATATCATTATGGACATAATAAAGATCCCAGATAAAAACAGGATTGTAAACAACCAAAAAGCAAAAAGATAGCTTAATTCACTAATATCAGGTACAATTGAATGTAATAGAAGGATGGCAAATGCAAAGATGAAAACAATTGTTACTGCAATACTGATTACAATTATCCCGCCAAGTGCTTTTCCGTTGATGACCTCATCCCTGTAAACCGGAACAGATAAAATTGCCTTTATTGAGCCGGATTCTTTTTCTTTTGTTATTAAATCAAATCCTAATGCGATTGCAATTATCGATCCAAATATTGAACTTCCGCCAATTGCTGTCCGTATACCTCCGAATATATTGAGTGTGTAAGGAAGATCGCTGATAAAGTAGATCTGACTACTTCCATAATTCGATATTTCCTGAAGATAAGCGCCTGTCTCCTTTAAAAGAAAAATTCCACAGATTGTTATTAATAAAAACAATAGTGCAATGAAACGTAAACTAGTTATATGGTCCTGCATTTCTTTTATAGCAATTAATCTTACTCTGTTTAAATCCATTTTAACCACCCATTACCTTAAATCGGACCTCATAAATCTCAGGTATGCGATTCCAAAGAAAAGAACCGGCCAGGCAATAAAAACAATAATCTTTAACCACTTGTCTTTCAATAATGTCCAAAAAGTAGGTTTTTCAATATTTTTTGCAATATCAGGGTTAGAAGAAAATTTACCAAGACCTATTTCATCAATAACATATGTTGATGGTGACGTAATTGGGATAGCGATTTCCTGGTATACGCTTCTAATAGAGAAAAAATTACAAAAATCCTGAATCATTTCACTGGATTTGAAATATTCTGTCTGTTTCTCCTGATATACAGCATATTCGGCGTCTGAGACTGAATTTGATGCAGGTTCCTGCGGTGGGGGTCCTAAAAGAGCATATGTGCCAAGTTCTCCTCCACCTACAGGGATTATGAAGAGCATTATAAAAATAACAACCAGTGCCAGGATTAAGGAGCCACTGCTTGTATTTGTTAATACCGATGTCATCAACGACAGAGAAAAAGCTGTTAATATTAATAAAAATGTTAATAACCAGACAATAACTATACCGGCAATCTCGTTAAGATCAGGAATGATTCCCAGAATAAGCATTACACCAAGTACAATAATAAAACCAAAAGAAATAATCAAAGAAATAGCGATAATTCCTCCTATTGCCTTGCCGTTTATAAGCTCATCCCGGTATATTGGTTGTGAAAGAATTGTTTTTAAGGATCTATCCTCACGTTCCCCGGATACCAGATCAAAACCAAGCGCCAAGCCAACAACTATTCCAAGACCATCAAAGCCTATCGCATTTACAATCCCTAAAAAGACTCTGACAGGAGATGGCTGATATATCTCATATGAACTCCCGTTTGCATAATTTTCTAGTAATTCGTTGTAATATCCAACTCCGTTTGCAGTTTCAACGGCAAGTACAAGGCAGAATATTATCAATAAGAGGAGAAGTTTTTTACTTGTAATGTGATCAGCCAGTTCCTTTTGCGAGATAATCGCAAGCCTTGTCAGGTCCATTGCCTATTCCCTCCTGTAGACCTTCAGGAAGAGGTCCTCAAGTCCTGGCCGTTCCAGATACATCTCGGTTATCCCCGAGCACCGGTCCTTTATTTTTTCCGCTATTACGGGCCTGATGTCCTTTTCCACCGAGATCTCGATCCCGTCCTTTGTTCTTTCGACACTTAGGATATCGGGATTTTTAATCGATTCGATGGCTGAGTAAACCTCCGGATTAATTGATTTGACGATTATCTTCCTGCGGGTCCCGCTCTGCCTGATGAGTTCTTCCTCGACCTCCGCGACCGATCCTTTGGCAACAAGCCTTCCCTGCGATATTATCCCTAGCGTCGTGCATACCGCCCTGACCTCGGAGAGGATATGAGAGCATATAAGTACAGTTTTTCCCTCTTTTTCGAGTTCTTTTATAATCTCCCTGTATCTCAGGACTCCCTCCGGGTCGAGGTTTGCAGTCGGTTCGTCGAGAATTACGACCTTCGGGTCATTTAAAAGTGCAAGTGCAAGGCCCAGCCTCTGGTTCATTCCCCTCGAATATTCGCCGACTTTCTGTGTAACTCCATTCAGCCTGACGCTTTTTAGGAGTCTTTCGATTCTCTCTTCCCTCTCGCTTTTTTCAATTGGGTAAAATTTTCCCAGGTAATCGAGATTCTCGAATCCTGTAAGGTTCCTGTAGAACCCGACATCCTCCGGGAGGTATCCGAGTATTTCCTTTCCTTTGAGGGGGTTTAAGGCGACATTCACGCCTTCTATCGTGCAGGTACCTGATGTAGGCTCGATCATCCCCGTGAGCATCAGGATGGTCGTGCTTTTTCCCGCCCCGTTCGGGCCGAGAAAACCGAAGATTTCCCCATTCCCTACTTCAAGGTTCAGGTTGTCGACTGCGTTTTTTCCATTGTATTCTTTGGTTAGATTTTCAGTAACTATCATGTGTGCCCCGGTGATAATTGGATTTGGTTTTGCAGGGTTGTCTTTGTAAGCTTATTATCCAGATTGTATATAATCATTAAAACGTCTTGTTGAACGATCGTCTACACGTTCAATAAGGATCGATAAAGACGATATTTTTCATTAACTAAATCTAAAAATTATATTATAATATATTGGCAGGAATGCTGATTCCTCCATATTTAAGATATACAATCTCTCCTGTATGGGCATCAACATATACAGGACGAACAGTTTCATCCGGGTTATTACGCATATCCTCAGTATTGAAATAAAAACGCCATACAAGTCTCAGGGGTTCAAGCACGTAACCATCATCACTGATGCTCATATAATCTGGTGAATCCATCCAATAGAGAGAACTGTAATAGTCTGACGGTAAAACCGCTCCTTCATAATTTTCATGATATTCGATCTTAAGATCTTTTCCCGGGTTATCCTCTTCCAGTTTCGCTTCGAGAATTTGTTTTGCTTCATCAAGCGTTATATCCGGTACAGGAGACAAAGTGGTAATTTCTGTAAGCAGGTCAGGATATTGATTAAAATTGCTGATATAAGCTTCAATTGAGTCAATAAGCAGACTGTAATTTATTTGTACTTTGTCATTCAGGTACTTTACTCCGTTATAGGAATTATGAATAAATATAGTGATGGTGGAATCGGTATTTTCATGATATGCAATTTTATCATTCATTGTGTAAATGGAATATTTATCCTTATTTTCGCTATAATACTCTTCTCCAATTGCATCTATGAAGAAATCCATTGCATGCTCTTTTGCTTCTTCGTATGATATAATTGCTTTAGGAGTACCAGAAAAACCTGATGAACCTTTATAATACTTTATATGTACTGTCTCCGGGTCAACAGCAATTCTCACGATATGTTCAGTGAACCATTTATTAATTGCAAGCCTTTCCTTCGTTTTTGATTCATCGCTAACATCCTCAAAAATAATTGCAGGGGCAAAATATCCGTCATAATTGTCTTCTCCCCATCTGTAATTATTAAGTGAAGATTCTTTAACTTCTGGGAAAACCCTTAAAATCTCTGTTTTGGCATTATTGACAAGTAATTCTTTTGTTTCATCATCATAAGGGACTGCAACTGTTTGGGGTTGCGTTGATCCAGGCCATTTTACCCTAATAGTACCGGAATCACCCGAAATAACAGGAATTGATGTTTGTTCCTGTGTTGGTATGGCAGTGATTGAACCTTCTGGTTCGGTTTTGTCATTATTGTCCACACACCCTCCTGATAATATTGCAATCAAGAGTAATAGCGATAAAATAACAGAAAGAACATTTAATTTATAATCCATTTTTTCACCTTGAATACATCATTTTTTAATTTGGTAATATACAATGGTTTATTGAATTTTAATCGTAGTTTTAGTAATATGTTTAAAAATAAAACACTTATAATAAAAAAATAAGTAATAATATTTTTATTATTACTTTCAATCATAAATAGTATGTCGCTGTACCTGATTCTCCGCCTGCACTAAAAGTAGCCTTTACGTAGGGATTAGCAGTTTCTGGATTGGGATCATAGTATGTATGATACCCGGTACTGACCTGCCAGTTATATGATGTGCTGGCTGTTTTGGGAGACTGAGGAACATCGACATTTTTAAGCTGAACTGAGACACTCATTGCTCCATAATTGCCATATAGATTTTCTGCAGACCCGAGATATTGTATTCCATTAGGATAGCTGTAATAATCTCCGGTAGCTGTGACCATATAGTTAGTTGTATACGTTGAGCTCGATCCCGCACTGGCCGGTCCGACGAGGACCATGCCGCCGACAAGCATCATCGCAAGGAGG
>CAZPHR010000104.1:0-4399 GCA_964586475.1 uncultured Methanomicrobiaceae archaeon | reverse complement strand
CCTTTGAAAGTGGGCATTCCCATCGAGTATGTATTCGGGTCAATTACACGGTTTGCCCATGGACCCATCGGAATCCAGCCAAGGCCGGGATGCGGACCCTGTGTGGCCTCTACTGCCTTCACGATAACTGTGCCATGGGCACTTGTAACACGTACGCTCGTGCCGACCCATATACCCAGCCTCTTTAAGTCGGCAGAGTCCAGTTCAATTATCCCGCATGCGTCACGGTAGGCAGGTTTTTCTTTCCCTGCCTCCATCGTGACACCCTGCTGGATTGTCCTGCCGCTTATAAGGTTTAATTCAATCTTCTCTACCAAGCTAATCACCACACTTCAGGTTTATTTATTCTGATTCTCTGCGATCGGGCTCGGACCCAGTTCTTTAACGGTCTTGACAACGTCTTCCATGACTCCTCCCCACTTTGCACCTTCTGATGCCGAGACGAATGTCATACGGAGCCTGTTGTCGTCGAGACCGATATTCTTGAGTACGTTCTTTACAAGGAACATACGCTTTGCACACTTGTAGTTGCCCTCAAGATAGTGGCAGTCACCGAAGTGGCAGCCGGATACAAGCACACCGTCTGCTCCGTCCTGGAATGCTCTCATGATAAAGAGAGGGTCAACACGGCCTGTGCACATTACACGGATAGCCCTGATATCTGTCGGGTACTGGATACGTGCACCGCCTGCAAGATCAGCACCGGCGTATGAACACCAGTTGCAGATGATTGCGATAATCTTTGGATTCCACTCGTCTCCCATTTACTGTTCACCTCCAAGACCGCCAAGAAGGAACGCGTCAATCTGGGCGCATATCTGCGGTGTAGTGAAGTGCTGCATACGAATCGCTCCGCCTGGACAGAATCCTCCGCATGTTCCACAGCCTTTACACTTTGCTTCTGTTACCTGCATTACCTGTCTGCCGTCCTTTTCTATGAGTGACAGTGCACCATACGGGCACTGATTGACACACATACCACAGCCTGCACAAAGTTCCTCGATACACTGGGCGAAGTACGGTTCAAGCTGAACCTTGCCCTGGTGGATCGGAATTGATGCCGCGGACGCTGCTCCCTCTGCCTGTGCAACCGTGTCGGGGATATCCTTCGGTCCCTGGCAGACACCTGCAAGGAATATACCTGCAGTTGTCGTTCCGCACGGGTTGAGCTTCGGGTGAGCTTCGAGATACCATCCGTCCTGTGACTTGGAGATACCAAACATCTGGCGGATAGGCTCTGCGTCAGGCTTCGGCTGGATTGCAGCTGCGAGAACGACGAGGTCACACTCGATGTTGACCGGTCTTCCAAGAAGCGTATCCTCGGTCTTGACGTAGAGGTTCTTCGTGTTCGGGTCTTCTTCGATTCCTGCAACACGTCCGCGAATGAACTTACATCCCTCGTTCTGGATACGGTAGTAGAACTCCTCGTATGCCTTACCGAACGAACGGATATCCATGTAGAAGATGTAAGGCTGGCAGCCCGGGATCTTCTCCATAAGCTGGTGGGCGTGCTTGAGCGAGTACATACAGCAGAATCTTGAACAATATGGTTTGCCAACTCCGCCTGTATTGTCACGTGAACCTGCACAAAGAACAAATCCTACCTTCATCGGGGTTACGCCGTCAGATGGGCGGATCATGTGACCGCCGGTCGGACCTGATGCACAGATCAGGCGCTCGAACTCGAGACCTGTGATGACGTTCTCGTATCTCTTGTATCCCCACTCGGTCTTGTCTTCGATGGGTATGAGATCATATCCTGTTGCAAGGATACAGCATCCGACCTTGATCTTCTCGAAGGTGTCAACCATGTTGAGATCGATTGCGTTCTTCTCTTTACCACATGCTTCCACACAGAGACCGCATTTGACACATGAATCGAAGTCGATTGTGTACTGGAGCGGCATTACCTGTGCGTGGTAGATGTAGATCGCCTTTCTCGGGGCCATTCCTAACTCAAACGGATTTGGCTTGATTACCGGGCAGACCTCTGCACAGTCACCACAGCCGTTACATCCTGATCCTTCGACTCCGTCTGCCTTCATCTCGGCTTCGCTTCTTGTACCGCGGGCCTTCTTGCGGAGTGTAATCTCGAAGTTTCCGATGTAACCCTCAACATTGTCAACCTCATGGTATGTCCTGAGGATGATATTCGGGTGACGTCCCGCATCCACCATCTTTGGTGTAAGAATACACTGTGAACAGTCGAGTGTCGGGAAGGTCTTGTCGAGCTGTGACATGCGACCGCCGATAGAAGGAGTCTGCTCTACGAGGTATGTCGTGATTCCTGCATTTGCAAGGTCGAGTGCTGTCTGCATACCGCCGACACCTCCACCGACTACCAGAGCTGCGTGTTCTACAGGCACTTCCTTCGGCTCAAGGTCCTCAAGGAGTCTTGCCTTTGCAACTGCGATTCTTACCTGGTCCTTTGCCTTGTCTGTTGCAAGATCCCAGTCATGCATGTGAACCCATGAGTTGTGCTCACGGATGTTTGCCATCTCGAAGCGGAACTTGTTAAGACCTGCTTCTGCTGTTGCAACCCTGAATGTGGGTTCGTGCAGACGTGGTGAACATGCTGCTACGACTACTCCGGTCAGGTTGTGTTCGGATACTGCATCGATGATCTTGGTCTGACCTGGTGTTGAACACATATACTGGTACTCATCAGCCACAATCACATTGGGAAGAGTCTTTGCGTACTCCATGACCGCTTTGATGTCAAGTGAGGCTGCGATGTTTGTACCACAGTGACAGATGAACACACCGATTCTTGGTTCCTGATTTTCAGCCATTTCTTCTTCCTCCTTACAGTATCTTCTCCAGGAATGGTTTGCAGTCTATTGCATGCAGATCAAGTGCAAGCTCTGCCGGAGTCATGCCCTGTGCAAGACCCAGGAGCTCGTTGTAGTGCAGAACCGGGAGGTTGTATTCCTGTCCGAAGTTCTCCTTGATCTCAATCTGACCACGGTCAAACTGAAGCTGGCAGAACGGACATACCTCTGTAAGTGCGTCTGCTCCTACTTCCCTGAGATTGATCATCTTCTCGTTTGTGATATCGAGCGAGTGGAGAATATCGTATCCACGTACACCACCGCCGGCTCCACAGCACTGCATCCTGTTCCGATACAGAACAGGTTCTGCTCCGAGTGCACCAACGAGTTCCTCAAGCCACATAGGGTTTTCAGTGTCTCCAAAATGGCGCTCCTTCTGCGGCTTCATCAGGTGGCATCCATAATGAACTGCAATCTTTGTTCCTGCAAGAGGACGGACTATGCTGTCAGCTACTTTCTTCACTCCGCAGATCTTGTCATCATAGAGCAGCTCTGCAAGATGCCATACATCGATTGAACCCTTGAATTCCATGTCAATCTCGGCCAAAACCTCGTTGACACCGTCACGGAGCTCATCGTTGTGCTTAAGCTTGTGGTTAACTTCCCAGATAGACTTGTAACAGCCGTTGCAGATGAGTGTTATGTCCTTTTTCATCTGTTCCGCAAGTACCAGGTTCCTTGCAGCCATTGCATACCAGACATTCAGGTCGATTGAACCGAATGCACCTGGTGCAGGACAACAGGATGCACCATTGAGCGGAACCAGTTCGATACCTAGTTTTGCACTTGTCCTGATGGATGCAGCCTCACAACCAGGATAACGGTTGGGTGCGATGCAGCCCAGGAAGAATGCATACGAATGTTCAAAATGTTCGGACATGTCTAATTACCCTCCTCGGAAAGGATGCGGTCAGCATTCTCCTTGAGTTTGTAGTGATCCATGATCTTCTGGATTCCCTCAATGTATTCAGGATACATGTGTGTCGTTGGCGGATCAGCTGTAAGACCCAGCTTTACCCTTGCTGCACGGTTAACATCGTTATTCGGAACACCATGTCCGGTTGTATAGATTAACTGTGCAGTCTTGAGGAAGTTGCGTGGGACGATATCCCTCTTGAATGCCAGATTCCTCATCGCCATAATGACGTCTGTTGGAGCAAGATCTCTTGGACAACGGTCAGTACATGAATAACATGTCGTACAAAGCCAGAGATCCGGGTCGGTAAGAGCCTCTTCCTCGAGTCCAAGCACTGCCCTTCTCATAAACACACGAATCCTGTAAGAGCTCCTGGGAGCAGACGGGCAGGATCCGGTGCATGTACCGCACTGGAAACACATGTGTGACTGTGTACCACTGATCTTCCGGACTTCTTCACTGAAGTCCCTGTTGGAGTCATTAGTATAGTAATACCTGTCCCCGAGTTTCTTCTCAAGTTCAGGGTTTCCATAATTTTTCTCTACTGCCATATTTTTGTCACCTCACTCAACAGTCTTGAGCTCGACCTCTCCAAAATCACCGGATTCCTTAACCCTGGAGGTTCTCGGAACCATGAGTTTTGCCTTGATCT
>CAZPHR010000103.1:0-4416 GCA_964586475.1 uncultured Methanomicrobiaceae archaeon | reverse complement strand
GATAAATCTTTTGTAAGCTACAATAAACCATCCTTTTTAAAATCCAAGTGATTTAACCCCGCAGAATCGATATTTGAAAGATTAAAGTTTAAATTATTGAAATTGGAGCGATTAAAATGGAAATAATTTTAGTTTGAACCCCATTTTTCCAAAGCCCTTTGGAGCTCTTTGTGATCCTCTGCATAGACCTCCGGAAGAACACCCGCCATGTAGGCATCAACCGTCTCGCGCATGGCAGCAGCACCTGCACGGGTACCGTCCGGATGGCCATGGATACCGCCCCCTGCCTGAAGGACAATATCTGTTCCAAGAGCCTCAAGTTCAGCGCGCACTTTCCCCGGATGAAGGCCCCCGCTTGAAACGGGAAACACAGGTTTTAGTTCAAACATAGGTCCAGTCAGGATTTTGTTATCGACGACAATTTCAGAAGGATCATGCCCCATCTTTCCACTGACGGTCCCGGTATGCAGCTGGTCCCCTCCTGACATCCTGACAAGTTTTGCTATAGGCCGCATCGCAACTCCGTGATCAGGATTTCTTGTCATTGCAGCATGCATAGTCCTGTGTATATGTAGTGGTACAGATAAATTAAGTTCAGATAAAGCCTGGACTGCCGAAAAGCCACAGGTAATTACATCTATCATAAGAGTGTTTGCACCACATTCAAGTGCGATTTCAGCCCTTTCTACAATTTTATCGGCCCTGTCAGAGACATTTACCGCATAAAGGATTTTTCTGCCCGTTTCACTCATGGCATCGTCAAGCCTGGCCATTACCTCTTCAACACGATTCCTCATCGGGCAGAAGTCCTGATCTGTAAGAGTCTCATCATCCTTTATAAAATCAACGCCCCCGATTGCAGACTCATATGCTACATGTGCAGTGTCTTCAGGCGTAAGACCAACCTTTGGTTTGATTATTGTTCCAACATGCGGCCTTCCGTTTTTTTCCGTACCGATAATTTTCCTGACCCCGTTCATTCCAAAAACAGGACCGGAAAAGTCACACAGAGATTCGGGAAATTCAACATCGAGAAGGCGAACGGAACGAAGCCTTCCAAGACCAAAAAGATTCCCGGCAACCACAGAAAGATACTGGGGGATATTGCCCTTTTCAAATATTTCTACAGGATAACGGATTTTTGTTATATAGCCATCAAGGTGTTGTTCAAGCATTTCAACCTGTCCGTCAAGTCTCCTGACATAATCTGTCCTTGTACTGATATCAGTCCAGGTACCTGTTGTCTCCTCATCGGCTATTGCCCGGGCTGCAAAATCAGGACTGGTCTTTTCATCCGGTTTAAAATAATATACGGCAATAACATCCTGCATAGTAGTCTATCTTCTCTAACATAACGATAAAAATGTTTGTTAAAGGCATCATATTGAAGAAGTTTCATGCAAATGTAAATTTATAGTAATACTATGGAGTCACTATGAGTCTTGCTGTAGTATTTGACAGTGCCGGTACCCTCCTTCATACATTGAGGGTTGCAAAGGATATTCCAAGAAATAAAATTGTCGAAGGAATTGAAACAACCACACTTACATGTTCAGAGAAAGGAAGGTCGCTTATACTTCTGTACATTAACTCAAAAAAATTTATAGAGGCACCACCTGACATGCTCCTCTCAGAATACCTGCATAGTAATGAAGTCAGATTTGGTCTGGCCTGTTCAAGTGTCGTAACCACTACAGAGGAAATTTCAGATTTATTATACAGGGATAAGAATGCAATATGTGAAGATCTGCAGATATGTATAAAAAGAGTCTGGAACTGCTGCAAAAAAATGCCGATCGTTGCCCTCAACAGCGGGGTGATTGTAAATAAAAATATCAGCTCGATTGAATTTGCAATCACATCCGGCGGAAGACCTTTTTCAAATGCAAAAGAGACCATCAGATTACTTCATGAAAATAATATTGCAACATATGTTGCCTCAGGCGACAGAACAGATAAATTGATAAAAATGGCTGATTATCTTGGGATTCCGCATGGGAATGTATACGGCGTGGCTACCCCAAAGATAAAAGCGCAGATAGTCTCTGACCTTAAAGAAAACTACGACCAGGTAATAATGGTAGGCGACGGGATTAATGATCTTACAGCAATGAAAGAGGCAGACATCTCAATTCTGACAGAACAGCAGTACGGGAAAAAGCCAAAAATTCTTGTCGATGCCGCGGATTATATCATAAATGATGTTTCAGAAGTATTTAATATAGCAAATGAATATAATCAGTAATATATTAATTTGATTTTTGCATTTTTGCTGAAAATACGAATATTTTATAAAAAGATTTCTATTGTAACAAATTCATTCCAAAACCGAATAATAATATGATAAAAAAGCTACACTATGTATCAAGAGGTCTTGTCTTATGACTCCTTTAATAACTGTTGAGAATTTGTCCAAGGAATTCGACGGAACCCCAGTCCTGAAAGATATCAATTTTGAGATGGAAGAAGGCGAGATTCTTGGGATAATAGGGAGAAGCGGAGCTGGTAAAACTGTACTTATGCATTTGATGCGAGGTGTTGATACCCCTCCGACATCAGGAACGATAACCTTTCACATAGCCGCATGTGAAAACTGCCAGAACGTAGATCTTCCCAGTAAAGCCGGAAAAAAATGTCCAAAGTGCGGAGGAGCTCTCGTCCGGGAGGATGTTGATTTCTGGGCACCTGAAAATGAAAGCATGAAGAGGAGGATAATGAGAAGAACTGCAATAATGTTCCAGAGCACATTTGCTATTTATGGAGATGACGGGGTTCTAGAAAACGTAATGCATGCATTAAATGATATAGGATATCCCGGTGAAGAACAGGTCTCCAGAGCTGCAGACCTTCTTGATGAAGTCAGATTATCACACAGGATGATGCATATCGCAAGAGATCTCTCCGGAGGCGAAAAGCAAAGGGTGGTTCTTGCAAGACAGCTTGCAAAAGAACCATTCATGCTATGTGCCGATGAGCCAACCGGAACTCTCGACCCGAGAACCGCAGGTATTGTCCATGAGATGCTCTTTGAAGCGGCAAAGAATAATAATATGGCAATGGTTGTCTCCTCACATTTTTCCCAGATTATTGAAGATATCTGTAATAAAGCCATACTCCTGGAAGATGGAATTATAAAAGACATAGGCGAACCAAAGAAGATCGTCACTTCATTCCTTAAAGATGCAGAAGATACTGAAACCTTTGAAAAAGGTGAACTGGGGGAGAATATCCTACAGGCGAAAGATGTCGAAAAAAGGTACATCACAGTTGACAGGGGAATGATCAAAGCCGTTGACGGCGTTTCTTTCGATGTTGCAGAAAGAGAGATTTTCGGTATAATCGGGACAAGCGGAGCAGGAAAAACAACTCTTTCAAGAATTATCTCCGGGATTATTGTGCCGACAAACGGTGAAATGAACATCAGGATCGGTGAACAGTGGATCGATATGACAAAACCGGGAATCCAGAACAGGGGAAGGGCAAAGTCCTATGTAGGTCTGCTCCACCAGGAGTACGACCTTTATCCTCACCGGACAATCCTTGATAATCTCACAGATTCGATCGGACTCGAGTTTCCAAAAGAACTTGCCATGAGAAAGGCAATAATTACATTAAAAATGGCAGGATTCAATGAAGAAAAAAGTCATAGGATCCTTGACAGGATGCCCAGCCAGCTTAGTGAGGGTGAGAAACACCGCGTGGCTCTCGCGCAGGTGCTGATAAGGGAACCAAGAATTGTCCTTCTTGACGAGCCCACCGGAACTATGGACCCTATTACAAAGATCGATGTCAAGCACTCGATAATGCACGCAAGGGAAGAGATAGACGAGACATTTATTGTAGTCTCACATGATATGGACTTTGTGCGTGATATCTGTGACAGGGCTGTGCTTATGAGACATGGAAAGATTGTCAAAATAGGTCCGACAAACGAAGTTCTTGAGTACCAGACACAGGAAGAGAAAGAGATCATGTCAAATCCAAACGCATGAGGTGAAACCGTTGACAAAAATCATCCTCGATGGTAAGGGGATGGAAGCAGATGAAGGGGCTGTTCTTGGGGATGTAATTCCCGATTTATCTCCTGAATTCTCTGTTGCAATAATTCAGTCTACCGAATCTTCAGAGATAACTACTAGAAATTTTAGAATTTTTACAGATGAAGGCGATATAGTTGTTTCATTAACGCAGTCCGATACTATTGATATTACTTTAAGTCAAGCACAGGGTGAACATGGCAAATCATCATATCAAGAATGGCTTGATTTAGGTAATACAGGGAGCGAATCTGTATTCATCGCATCACTTAAAGGCGAAACAGGCCCACAAGGCCCACAAGGCCCACAAGGAGAACAGGGTTTAACTGGAGAAAAAGGCGAAAAAGGTGACACCGGATCGCAAGGAATACAAGGCGTT
>CAZPHR010000102.1:0-4418 GCA_964586475.1 uncultured Methanomicrobiaceae archaeon | reverse complement strand
AATATGCCCCTATCTGATAAATCTGGTTAATTGAATATAAATCCATTACCTTTTTAAAAGATTGGAACTTTCCACAAAAAAATTATAAATCAACCCCCAGACCCAAAATCCCTTCCCTCTTCTGATATACGTCCCGTGCAATCTTCCACAGACCTGTTGAGGCACACCATTCATCGTAGACGAAGACCTTCTCCAGGAGGAGAGCCTCCACTTCGGGTGCTATCTCCGGCGCCATCGTACCCGCAAGTGCGACCTTTGCCTCCCTGTTCAGGAGTTTCATCGAGGCGCATTCCATCGCGGTAAACATCGCAAGGGCACTCTTTCTTACATCCTGCGGGAGGGATTCGCCGATACCCGCATGGAGGAAGGCTTCGTTTGCGGACCATTCGCCGTCGTCGATCTTTCTTATCGCGTCGACGTCGAGTGCCCCGTGTTTTGTTCCGGGGGAGAAGATGCAGGCATCAAAAGCCCCGACAATCTTTCCGCCGGTAACAAGCATGGTCACGGTATTCGAGCTCACATCGGCCACAACGAAATCCCCGCCGAGATCGAGGAAGACCTGGTAGGCGATGCCTATCTTCTCGGGGCTGGTCTGGTGCGAGTATGCCTTGAATCTCGGGTCTGTCGGTGAACCGCGGTGGATACCGGGGATTACGATCGCAGGGACGCCTGACCCTGCAATCTCGTCATAGACCTTCGTTCCGCCGCCGATATGCTCCCCGGCACCTTTGCGGGAGATAACTCCCCTGTTCTCCACCTTATCAATTGCAGTAATCTTCGATATTCCGTCACCCATCGAGTAGCAGACGGAGATTCCGTCAATCTCATCGACAGGGCAGAGCCTTTCAAGGTCGCCGAACTTAAAATCCCTTGCATCCTGACGGGAAACCTTGAAATGCCCCGTCTCGCAGGCGAACCTTATCGCCGTTGTCCCGTGATCCACACCTATATACATAACCGAAGATGTCCTCTTGTTATCAGAACTTTGGCACGCATTGCAGATAACTTTTCATTTATGCCTGCAGTGAAACCACCGGTGCGGAGAGGATAGTAGAAAGGGGAATCTTTCCCCCCTCTACCTATAAATTATTCCTGACTGTCAGTACCCTTCGAAAAAAGCCTCTTCACGTACTCCATCGCGACTATTACAACGATACCCGCTGCAACAAAGACCCAGGCCGAATCGATCGTCCCACCCGCGGCTGTTATCCTGTCGAAGAGCAGCCGGACCGAGCCGAGCATTAGTCCGGTGAGAAAGGCAATCATTGCGGTGTGATGCGTCTTTAGGAGATACTTGAGGAGACGCGAGAAGAGAAGCAGCCCGATTATTCCTCCCGCGGCGTATGTAATAATCTCGAATATCGAGAGGGATTTGATCACATTGAGCATATACTCGTACTGGCCGAGTACGAGCATTATGTATGAGCCTGAGATCCCGGGAAGGATCATGGCGCAGAGCGCCGCCATTCCCGAGAGGAAGAGCACAGGGAGCGAATGGCCGAGAGAAGCGGGATTTAAGCCGGCGATTAGAAATCCGGCGACCGCTCCTGTGGCGAGGAATACAGCGGCACGGATGTCCCTCGAGTCTTCCTCTATTATCAGGAAGAGGACAACGGCAGATGCGACAATCAGCCCGAAGAAGAATGAAAATGTCTGGACCGCATATTCATCGAGAAGCACCAGTATAACCCTCGACATAGCGAGAAAAGAGGTTCCTACTCCGGCGACAAGCACCACAAGGAAGACAGGATCGAACATCTCAAACTCTTTCTTTGCCGATTCCACATCACCCTTAAGAAGGCACTTTGCAGGCCCGGGGCCGATGTTGCCGATCGCCCTGACGAGCCTCTCGTATATTCCGGTGATAAGCGCCATCGTCCCGCCGGAGACTCCGGGGATGATGTCGCATATGCCCATTAAAAGCCCCTTAATATAGATTGAAGCGTATTCAAAAAACGTATTCCGGGGTATCACATAATAAAATGCCTGCTGCAGGATATTAAAACCGCCGATGCGTTGGAAAACTGATTATGGTCCTTTTTACCCTAAGAACCCTGCAACCCAAAACTAAAACCATTACCCCCGCATAATTATTGATCGGATGTTTTCAGTAGTCACGGGAGGAGCCGGTTTCATCGGGTCCCATATCGTCGACGCCCTTGTTGAGAAAGGGGACAGGGTGCTTGTAATAGATAACCTCAGTGCAGGTGCGACTGCAAATATAATAACCCATATTGAGAGCGGAAATGTCGAATTTTTACAGGCCGACCTGCTCGGAGAGGGCTGGCAGGGCCGGTTCAGCGAAGCTGACAGGGTATTCCATATCGCCGCAGATCCAGACGTCAGGGCAAGTGCAATCTCTCCGGGGAAGGTATATGACAACAATGTCCTTGCCACGGAGAGAGTCCTTGAGGCCATGCGCGAACACGGGGTAAAAGAGTTCGTATTTACCTCTACTTCAACCGTATACGGCGAGGCGGACGTTATCCCCACTCCGGAGGACTACAGCCCGCTGATACCAATCTCAATATACGCCGCATCGAAACTTGCATGCGAAGCGATGATCGCGGGCTACTCTTACACCTACGGGATGAAGTCGTGGGTATTCAGGTTTGCAAACATCATTGGCGAAAGGAGCGGTCACGGGGTCATCTGGGACTTCGTCCACAAGCTGATGGACAGACCCGGCGAACTCGAGATCCTCGGCGACGGAAAGCAGATCAAATCCTATTTCTCGGTCGGTGCATGTGTGGAGGCTGTCCTCTTCGCGGTCGAAAACTCGGACGAACCGTTCAATTACTTCAATATAGGCTCCGAGGACTGGATCGATGTAACTGCAATCGCGGAAATTGTGGTTGACGAGATGGGCCTCTCAGGCGTTAAGTTCACCTATACCGGCGGTGATCGCGGCTGGGTGGGCGACGTTCCGAAGATGCAGCTTTCGGTGGAAAAGCTAAAAAATCTCGGCTGGAAACCCGTCACAGGATCGGCCGAATCGGTAAGATCTGCCGTAAAGACACTACTTGAGGAGATAAGAGATACATGAAGGCAATAATAATTCTCGGCGACGGAATGGCAGACGAGCCTCTTGAAGAGCTTGGCGGAAAGACCCCGATTGAGTACGCGAATACGCCGTATATGGACTGGGCCGCGTTCAACGGCGCCTGTGGAATGCTCAGGACTGTTCCGGACGGATTTGAACCCGGAAGTGATGTTGCAAACCTCTCTGTCCTCGGTTACAGTCCGGTCGACTGCTATACCGGGAGAGGGCCCCTCGAAGCGGTTAGCATGGGCATAGATATTGCAGACGACGAGATCGCCTACCGCTGCAACCTTGTGACAATTAAGAATGGAGTGATGGATGACTTCTCAGCAGGCCATATCTCAGGAGAAGAGGGAGCTGAGCTTATCGGCTTCCTAAACGGAGCTCTCCCTGACAACCTGAAGGCCTACCCCGGTGTCGGGTACAGGAACCTTCTCGTGCTGAAGGGAGGAAGAGGTGCGGTAACCACGCCTCCGCATGATATCGTCGGAAAGGAGATCGCCTCCTTCATGCCGGACGGCTATGACGGCGACATCCTTATCGACGCGATGACGGTTTCCGCAGAGGCATTCGAAGAGCACCCGGTAAACCTCCAGCGGATCACAGGCGGTGATAAGCCTGCGACCGGAATATGGCCGTGGAGCGGGGGGAAAAAGCCTGCTCTTGAGAGCTTTAGGGAGAAGTACGGGGTCTCGGGAGGAATGATCTCTGCAGTCGATCTCCTGAACGGGATTGCAATGCTTGCAGGAATGGAGGTTATTACCGTCCCGGGTGCGACAGGATTCCTTGATACGGACTACATGGCAAAGGCAAAGTACGCACTCGAAGCACTTGAGAGGCTTGATTTCGTTTACATGCATGTAGAGGCCCCCGACGAAGCAGGGCATCTTGGAAGCGTTGAGGAGAAGGTCCGGGCAATAGAGCGCCTCGACGAAGCCATAGGTATGATTCTTGAAAACACGGATGCAGTTATAGGAATACTCCCGGATCACCCGACACCAATAAGGCTTAAGACACATACATCAAATCCCGTCCCGTTCATCATCGTCGGAAGAGGAAGGGACAAGTGTTCATGCTATTCAGAAAATGAAGCGGCTGAAAACGGCGGTTTCGGGCTTGTCGAAGGCGATATGTTCATGAAGCTCCTCCTTGGACAGGCGGAATAAGAGAATTAATAACAAACTGATAGCGGCATCAGATCCCTGCTTCATCATTCCGGGCGGTCAGTGGGGGTAACTTTCATCATCTGCCGCGGAGGGCCGCCCGGCAAAACCTGAATACTCTTTTGTCCCTGGACACAATAATACAGATCATTGAATTACCGGAATGGCTGAACAATTCAATACGGGTATATACATGAGCGGAAAAAGGAAAC
>CAZPHR010000101.1:1424-4423 GCA_964586475.1 uncultured Methanomicrobiaceae archaeon | reverse complement strand
TTGCCAGTAAATAATAAGATAAAAAACCAAACATATCATATTCAAAACCCTTTACAGGGTTTCCGCTCCTGTCGTAGATATATATCAGGTTAAACTGAAGTCTTTCAAATGTTGCCTCATTCAGCTCTGAATATGAACCTGACCTGTTTTCACTGCTTAAATACAGGATCAGGTTCTCCATCAAAGACCATTCATTCGCGACAGAATCCAGGTGGTTTATATCATCACCAACAGCTGTGATAACGCGATCCATATCGTGGCTGACGATGTCATTTTCCATCTGCGAATAACTGCCAAGTATGATTAATGAATAAGAGAATAGATGGATGAAAATAAGCACCGAAAATGTAACGACAATAATCAGAAGTGTCTTTGATCTAATATCCATAATTCTCCTTCCGGAAAACTCCTGATTTTAAATCATTATAAAACTATTAAACATTATTTATGGCTTTTTTTGATGTTATTATGATAATGGGAGAGAGGTTCTATTGTAATATCACCCTTCTTCATCGATTCAATTGCCATTGCTGACGCCTGTGCGGCCTGTACAGTAGTAATATAAGGTATTCCGTAATCAAGTGCAGCCCGCATTATCTGCATATGGTCCTGGCGGGAATATTTCCCTGAAGGGGTATTGATTATCAGGTTGACCTCACTCTTTCTCATAAGGTCTATGACATTAGGAGATCCCTCCTGAACTTTTCTAACAAGATCCGCATCGAGACCGTTTTCACGAAGTGCCTCAACCGTGCCTTTTGTCCCGATAAGGGAGAGTCCCAGTGAACTGAGCCTTCTGGCTACAGGAACAAGATCATCCTTGAAATCGCTTCCGGCCGAGATGAATACCTTGCCTTCAAGCGGCAGCTGGTTTTCTGCTGCGACACATGCCTTGTAGAATGCTCTTCCAAAGTCATAGTCGATTCCCATAACCTCTCCCGTACTCTTCATCTCCGGACTGAGGACGATGTCCACTCCGGGAAGTTTGTTGAAGGGCAGAAGAACCTCTTTTACTGAGACATGCGAGAGTTCCTTTTCACTGTAATCATAATCCTTCAGCTTCCCGCCTGACATCACCCTTGCAGCGATCTTTGCAAGCGGAAGTCCGGTTGCTTTTGATACAAAAGGAACAGTCCGGCTGGCACGGGGATTTGCCTCAAGAACATATACTACACCATCCTTAACAGCGTACTGGATATTTATGAGTCCGACGACACCGATTCCAAGTGCCAGTTTTCCGGTATAATCCCTTACAGTTTCGATTACGTTTTGGGAGAGGGACTGTGGCGGGATGACACATGCCGAATCACCGCTGTGCACACCGGCTTCTTCGATATGCTCCATTATTCCACCGATAAGGACATCCTCACCATCGCATACTGCATCGACATCGATCTCGATTGCGTTCTGGAGGAAGGAGTCTATCAGCACCGGGTGTTTTCGGCTGACCTTTACTGCTTCCTTGATATAATTCTGGAGCTCAATATCGTCGTGCACAAGCTCCATTGCTCTTCCTCCAAGGACATACGAAGGCCTTACCAGAAGAGGGTAGCCGATCTCTTTTGCAATTGTCATTGCCTCAGATTCGGAGTATGCCGAGCCATTGGCAGGAGAGGGTATCTCAAGTTTCTCAAGAAGTTTGCTGAACCGGTCCCTGTCCTCTGCAAGATCCATTGCAGAAGGCGAAGTCCCGAGAATCCGGGTATTCAGGCCGTATTCGTTGATCTTATCTTCGATGGATGCGGCAAGGTTAACCGAGTTCTGGCCTCCGAACTGAACCATGACACCAAAATAATCGTCCTTCCTGAGAATGTTCATTACATCCTCAAGTTTCATCGGTTCAAAGAAGAGACGATCCGAGGTGTCGAAATCGGTTGAAACAGTCTCGGGATTGTTATTGACTATATGGACCTCAGTCCCCTCATCACGGAGGGCCATTACCGCATGAACTGTACAGTAATCAAATTCTATTCCCTGGCCGATTCTTATCGGGCCTGAACCTAAAATAAGAACCTTCTTCCTGCCGCTCTTCTCTATTTCACACTCAACATCCCGTGTTGAATAGAAATAAGGCGTTTTTGCAGGAAATTCTGCTGCACAGGTATCGACGAGTTTGTAGACAGGAAGTCCTGTAACCGCCTCAATCTCAGTTTCTGGGATTCCGGTCAGTTCATTAAGCTCTCCGATTGAAAAACCGAATTTTGAGGCTTTGTGAATATCCTCTTCAGAGGGATTTCCGCTTTTGAGCGTATTCTCTATTTCTACGAGGTTTGCGATCTTCTGGAGGAAGAAGGCGTCGATATATGTAAGTTCAGATACTTCCTCAACAGAAAATCCCTGCCTGAAGGCGTCAAAGAGACAGCCGAACCTCTCGTCGGTCGGATTCTGGAGAAGCATTCTGATCTCGTCTTTATCGGTGTGAGTATTGATATCGGTATCCAGCGAGCGCATTGCCTTCATGAAGGCCTCTTCGAGCGTCCTTCCGATTGCCATAACTTCGCCTGTACTCTTCATCGCAGTAGTCAGTGTCCGGTCGGCGTTCCTGAACTTGTCGAACGGCCATCTTGGAACTTTGACAACGATATAATCTATTGAAGGTTCAAAAGATGCCGGAGTGCATCCCGTAACAGTATTCATGATCTCGTCAAGCTGCAGGCCGATTGCAATTTTTGCCGCGACCCTTGCAATCGGGTAACCGGTTGCCTTGGATGCAAGGGCGGACGACCTCGATACACGCGGGTTCACCTCGATGATGCGATAGTCACCGTCCTTAAACGCCATCTGGATATTGCATCCGCCCTGGACATCCAGTGCACGGATTATTTTTATAGCGGCCGTTCTCAGGAGATGGAACTCTTCATCGGTCAGGGTAAGAATCGGGGCGACTACTACACTTTCTCCTGTATGGATACCCATTGCATCCACATTCTCCATACCACAGATGATGATGCAGGTATCGGCTGAGTCCCTCATAACCTCGTACTCGATCTCTTTCCAGC
>CAZPHR010000101.1:0-1414 GCA_964586475.1 uncultured Methanomicrobiaceae archaeon | reverse complement strand
GCCGATTACGCTCTCTTCGATTAAGACCTGGTGGATACGTGAACGCTGGAGTCCGATCTCGACAATCCTTCTCAGTTCATCGGGAGTATGTGCAACACCGCCGCCTGCACCGCCAAGAGTGTATGCGGGACGGATGATCGCTGGAAGACCGACATTCTCGAGTGCATCATCAAGCTGGTCCATGGATTCAAGAATCATGCTTCTTGGAACCGGCTCATCGATATCATTCATCAGGTCACGGAACTTCTCCCTGTCTTCACCTTTGTATATTGCTTCAAGAGGAGTTCCGAGAATTTCCACATTGGTCAGTGCACCAAGTTCGGCAAGTTCTGCTGTTAAGTTCAGGCCGGTCTGACCCCCCATTCCACTCAGGATTCCGTCCGGTTTCTCCTTCTCGATAATTTTTGCGATGATATCGGCCTTCAGCGGTTCTACATATACCACATCTGCCGTATCCGGGTCGGTCTGTATCGTTGCAGGATTGGAGTTGACAAGTACAACCTCGATCCCTTCCTCTCTTAACGCCCTGCATGCCTGTGAACCTGAAAAATCAAATTCTGCTGCCTGTCCAATCTGAATAGGACCTGATCCGATAAGCAGGACCTTCTTTATGTCTTCACGACGAGGCATTTATTTGATCCTCCTGTACATCATATCAAATATCGGATTCTCGGTATCACGGGGTCCTCCGAAGGCTTCGGGATGGAACTGGACGCAGTAAACATCGAGATCCGGTGAACAGAACCCTTCAAGAGAACCATCGTTTACATTTTCAAAATAAATCTCACAGTCTTCCGGAAGGGTGTCAGGATCAACTGCAAAACCGTGATTCTGTGTCGTAATGAAAATCTTTCCGTCTGATCTTCTTACAGGCTGGTTCGATCCCCTGTGACCGAACTTCATCTTGTATGTCTTTGCCCCGAATGCAAGGCCGAGGACCTGATTGCCCATACAGATACCGAAGACAGGTATCCGTCCGATGAAATATTTTGCACATTCAACGGCATCGACAGCCAGTGCAGGGTCGCCCGGTCCGTTTGTTATGAATAATGCATCGGGTTTGCAGGCTTCTATCTCAGAGGGTTTTGAGTTGTATGGGAATATATGAAGATCCGCACCGCGGCGGAGAAGTGAGACTGCAATATTTTTCTTAATTCCAAGATCGATTACGGCTATTCTTTTTCCTTTGCCGGGGATATGGTATGGCTCCCTGCAGGAGACGGTGCTCAGGAGGTCGATCTCGGATATCGGTTTCACTTTCTTTGCAAGATCTATTGCATATTCTTCGTTATCGTCGCCGACTACAAGAGCGGATCTCAGGGTGCCTTCCACACGGGTCTTTATTGTAAGCTGTCTCGTATCAATTCCCTCAACCCCGAGGAGTCCGTTATCTTCAAAAAACTTTCCAAAAGGT
>CAZPHR010000100.1:0-4450 GCA_964586475.1 uncultured Methanomicrobiaceae archaeon | reverse complement strand
TCAACAATCTCCGCCGCTGAATTTCCCGAGACAGAGCACTGCGTCCTTTCTGCTCGAGGTCCGGTATATGGTTATCCCCTTAAGTTTGCATCTCCATGCAAGAATCAGTGCTTCGGAGATCTTATCTTTAGTCACTGTTCCGGGCAGATTTATCGTCTTTGAGATCGAGGCATGAACATGCTCCTGGAATGCCGCCTGCATCAGGATGTGGTCCCGCCACCCGATGTCAAGGGCGGTAGTGAAGGTTCTTGTGAATGTATCAGGAAGCCAGCCGATATCCTGCACGGTTCCGGTCTCGTGAACGTGGGAGAGTACCTCATTTATTCTCTTCTCTTTCTCTTCAGGATCAGGGAAGAGTTTTCCGGCGACGGCTTCAAGCTCTTTTTTGAAGAGCGGGTGGACCACCCTGAAAGATTCTCCTGCAGTATTCATCCTTGTATAAGAGTAAGAAAAGACCGGCTCGATACCACTTGAACAGTCTGCAATTATCGATATGGACCCTGTAGGTGCGATTGTGGTGAGGGTGGCGTTTCTAACCATAATGTCTCTTTTATCCCAGACACTCCCTTCCCATACTGGGAATGCACCTTTCTCGTGTGCAAGCCTGTCTGATTCTGAGACCGCTGTTTCGTTGACGAACTGCATCACCCGGCCGCAGTAGTTCCGGCTTTCGGGAGAATCGTATGGTTCTTTAAGCATTATGAGCGCGTCATGCACGCCCATCAGCCCGAGACCGATCTTCCTGGTCCTCTTTGTCGCCTCTTCGATTACCGGAATCGGGTAACTGTTTTTGTCGATGATCTTATCCAGGAACCTCACTGCGGACTGCACGGTCGTCTCAAGGCCGGCGAGATCTGTTTCGCCGTTTTCGGTTATGAACTTCGAGAGGTTGATGGATCCGAGCACGCAGCTCTCGAAAGGAAGCAGCGGCTGCTCCCCGCAGGGGTTGGTTGCATCGATCTTCCCCAGTGCAGGAGTCATATTTTTTCGGTTTATCTCGTCGAAGAAGAGAAGCCCCGGCTCTCCGTTCTCCCAGATTCCATCGACAATGCCGTTCCATATATCCCCGACAGTAATCTCCTCACCTGTCTCTTCCCGGGTCACCCATACATTGTCAAACCGGCCGTCTTCAACAAGCTCCATGAAAATATCGGTGACCATTACCGAGATATTGAAGTTCGGGATATCTCCCTCGCAGGTCTTTGATCTGATGAATTTCATGATGTCCGGATGGTCAATGTTGAGGATGCCCATGTTCGCACCTCTTCGTTTTCCACCCTGGCGGATGACCCCGGTTACGGCATCGAACGCCTTCATGAAAGATACAGGCCCCGAGGCGATGCCCTCTGTTGACTCCACAAATGCTCCCTCGGGGCGAATGTTCGAGAAGTTGTAGCCCGTTCCCCCACCGCTCCTGTGAATCATCGCCCCCCACTTCATCGCATCGAATATCTCGTTTATCGAGTCCCCGATATAGAGCGTGAAGCATGCCGCAAGCTGGTTCATCTCCGTTCCTGCATTCATAAGGGTGGGAGAGTTCGGCAGGAAGCGTAGTGTATTCATCATCTCAAAATACTCTTCCTCCTCTTTTTTTGAATCCGCTATTGCAGCTGCCACACGGCGGCAGAGCTCATCGAAACTCTTCTCTTTATCCCTGTAGTATCTCAGACTGAGTATCCTCTCTGCAACCTGGCCAGTCATAATAGTCCTCCCGATAACCACTCTTATCTTCGGATAATTCTTTATCTTTTCCCTGCCATCATACACTTGCCAGGTCAGGGGCAGGGTGATTGCGATGGATAAGGATGTTGATTACGGTGTCCGAAGCAAAATAATGGAGTTCGAAGAAGCAATCCATTTGAACGATGATAAAAAAGGCGAGGTCGCGGCAGCATTTACCGCAGACGGCAGGCTGATTTGCTTCTTTGCCGGATTCTCAGCACTGATGGTGGATGAGGCCGAGTGCCCGCCCGCCCGTGGAAGCATTCTGACCCATAATCATGTTTCGGATACAGCATTCTCAATGCATGATATAAAGACGGCCGCAGTACTCGGCCTGATCGAGCTGAGGGTGGTAGGTCCTTCAGGCTGGCATTCTATGAGGGCCGGTCCTGAAGGCTGGCCTTCACCACTTGAAATCTCGAAGACATACAGCAGGATATCCTCGGATGTCGCCGGTCTTCCGGAGGACGGGAATATGAAGGATGTATCAATTCGCATATGCGAGAGGCTTGCGGATGAGCTCGGCCTGATATATGAAAAAGGGAAATTCAATAATTCCTGAACGACGGGCCTTTTCCCAGCCTGATTTTTTTGAGTGAAGTTAATAGAATTCAGGTCCAAATCTCATCGATGAATCTTAAAGTTGTAACCGGAAACCCGAACAAGGCAAAGGAGGTCGCTGCATATTTCGGGGATTCGGTTAGGGTGGAGCATGTTAAGCTTGATCTTCCCGAGTACAGGGGCGACGATGTGGGAGAGATCGCCCGGGGAAAGGCGAAGGCGGCATTTGAAGCGGTTGGCGGGTCGCTGATCGTCGATGACACCGGATTTTACATCCGTGCCCTGAAAGGTTTTCCCGGAGCCTATGCCGCCTTTGTTCTTGATACGATTGGGATGGACGGAGTCCTGAAGCTCATGGAAGGGCAAACCGACAGGGGTGCGTACTTTGAGACTGCGGTCGCCTACGCGGACGATGAAGGAATATTCGTCTTTAAGGGGAGGATTGAGGGAGAGATTACCTTTTCTCCGTGCGGGGAGGAGGGCTTTGGCTACGATCCCATATTCAGTATTGGCGATAAGACCCTTGCGGAGATCACACTTGCAGAGAAATCGGCAGTCTCCCATCGCGGAAGGGCCCTTGAAGAGTTTAAATTGTGGTTTTTAGAGAACCGGTTGTAGACCGAAGGGCTATCGCCCTTTCGAAACCTATGGGCGACCTTCGGTCACCTTTCTTAAAAAAGTGATTTTTCAGATATCCACTCCAAATACAATTCTCACAACAACACCGAGAATAAACGACAGTGCCGCAACCCCGAGACTGATCCCGGCCATCTCGATGAACCTTCTTTTGAAATTAAGATCCCTGGCAACCGAGATGTAGAAGTTGAAGATAAAAATTATTATTATGCCCGTGATTATTGCAACGGCGAGTGCGAAGACGTAATTATTGAATATGAAGTAAGGCAGAATCAGCAGGAATACAGTTAGTATATAGGCGCTGCCGGTGTATGATGCAGCCCTCAGCGGGTCTTTATCATCGTCGGTGTCTGCCTTTTCCGAGAGGTATTCAGATGCCGCCATCGAAAGAGCCGCGGCGATCCCGGTTATGAGTCCGATTGAGCCTATTAAGGCTGTGTTTTGGAGGGCAAACGAAAATCCGGCGAGTGCTCCGGTGAGTTCTACAAGTGCGTCGTTTAACCCGAGAACCACCGAACCCATATAACCGAGTCTCTCCTCGTTTATCATCCCTGCAAGCTCAAGCTCGTGCATCTCCTCGTCAGCAAGAATCCGGCTGATCTCCGGGGATAACCCTTTCAGGTCAGAATATCCCAAAAGTGCCCTGCTTTCACCCTTCTCCATCAGCTTGATGGTGAAGGTCAGCCCGAATACTCTTGCCATTGCGGAAAACCACCTGATCTTTCCCTTGTCCGGTTCGAATTCCTTTCCCGTAATCTGCCTTATAGTATGGTAGTGCTTAAGTTCATCTTCTGCTATTTTCTTAAGCACCTCCCTGTTTTGTTCGTCCTTCTCCCTGTCTGCCAGCTGCAGGTATATGTGGTGTTCTGTTATCTCACCCCTCTGGAAGTCTTCGAGGATGCCGGATATGTCTGCCGATGTTCCTTTTCCCATCTCTGTCCTCTGTTTATTTTAAACTGATAATCGGTTCCTGCCTGTTTTATCCTTCCTGTTTGCTCCCGGCCGGCCTGTAACTGTTTGCCCGTAAACCCGGTTAAATCCAAACTGTTAATAGCTTCCACATCGTTATATATAGAACCGATAGAAAGGGGATATACTAGAAATGGCAAGATTCGCAGAGGCCGAAGCAAGGCTCCTAAATGTCAAGATATGCATGAAATGCAATGCAAGGAACGCTATTCGCGCAACAAAATGCCGCAAATGTGGTGGATCAGAGCTCCGCCCGAAATCCAAGGAAAGAAAAGGATAGTATTTTTTCCGGATTTTATACTTTTTTTGCAGGTTTTTAAATTAATAAAAAGAATGAGCCGTTAGTTTTTGAGGCTTTTATTCACGCTTTTATACACTGTACCAGGTGACTTTTTTTCCGCCTTCGCTGTATTCACCGTGATAGGTCTCGATATTTCTCTTGTACCCGATCCTCTGCCCGACTCCAAGCTCTTTGAGGACTTCACGCACTCGCATAACTTCCTCCTCGTCCTCCCAGTCACAGGTATTGACATATATTACCATCCTTTCATCACGTGATTCG
>CAZPHR010000099.1:0-4454 GCA_964586475.1 uncultured Methanomicrobiaceae archaeon | reverse complement strand
TCCACCGGAGAAGGGGTCTTCCTCATTTTCGAGAACAAGGTTGCCCGAACCCTCAGTAAGCCGTGCAAATATCTTCCTGAAGTTCGTATCTATAGCACTATAGGCTTCCATAAAGGAATCGAACTTCAGCTTCTCAAAATGCTCAATCCGCTCGATAATCTTGGTCCTTTCATTTGAGAGCACTGCCTTCTTTCCAGACCTCTCCTCAACCCTGCCGGCGACGCGATCATACTCCTCAATTGCCAGCATATTGACTGCGCCTATCTTCCGCAGAGCGGTTTCGGACTCCTCCAGCCCTTCCTCAATCTCCTTTAAGGAAAGATCAGTCTCAAAACTGCCCGATACTTCAGTCAGCTCTTCAATTGTCTGTAAAACCTCCTGCTCCTTCTCTCCGAGAGAATTTATCTGCAGGCCTTTCCTCTCAGCCTCTGCTTCATAAGTTATGACGATCTTCTCAACTTCCAGGATATTGTCGTTAAGCGCATCTCTTTTCTCATGGAGGGCATTTAGCTCCTCAGAAAAATTCATTCTCTTGTCTTCAAGATCCTCAATAATCTCTTTATTTTCTTCAATAGCCTGATGTGAAGCAGATATATCCTCTTCAAATGAATTTATTCCGGCCTCGAGTTTCTCCCTGTCAAGATCCATCTCCTCCACACGTTTCTGGAAATGCTGCCTCTCCCTCTGGAGATCAGCAATGTCTGAATCCTTATTTCTGAGACGCCGGTCGGCCTCCTCGTGCCGGCGCTTCAGCTGTTCATACCTTTCTGTCAGAGCAGGAAGATCAGTATCGTCGTGCCTCTTCCTGAGCTGATCATATTCATCCTGGATCTGCTGAATCTCATTTGACAGGTTCTGAATAGAGTCCTCGATTTCAGCCAGTTTCTCCCCGGCCTGACCTACCTCCCCGATGATCTCCTCCTGCCGCCTCAAAACCCCGTTCCTTTCATCATCCAGATTTTCTATCATTCTGCTGTATTCTTCACCCAGCATCCTGAAACGGGACATCTGCTCGTCAAGGCCGGATCTTTTAGCCCTGATCTCTTCAACTTCCAAAGTGTATCTTTCGACAGCAGAGGAAAGATCGTTTTCATGAATACGTAGTTCAGATATCCGGGCAACAAGCTTTTTTATCTCCTCGTCAGCGGCAACACCAAAGCCCGACATCCTTTTCTGCTGTGACCCGCCGGTCATTGCACCCGCCTTCTCCACGAGGTCACCCTCAAGAGTGACCATCCTGTATCTGCCGGTCAGCTTCCTTGCCGTATCGAGTTTATCGACAACAACGGTGTTTCCAAAGACATGGCGGAAGACAACATCATAACGTGAATCGTATTCAAGGAGGTTTACTGCATAGTCGATTACATTCTTATCAAGAGAGGGGTAACTTTCCGGCGCCCTGAGTTTATTCAGTGGCAAAAACGTCATTCTGCCGAGGCGTTTCTCCTTTAAGAACCGGATTGCATCTGCTGCAACACCGTCATTTTCAACGACAACATTACGGAGTCTTCCCCCGGCTGCAATATCAAGAGCAGTTGCATACTCTGCAGGAGCCTTCCCAAGCTGTGCGACAGTGCCCAAAACCCCGTCCATTCCCAAAACCGCATCGAGTGCATTCCCGCCTGGACCACCCGATGCCTGCTGCTGGGCCTCAAGCCGCATAAGATCCCTCTCAAGGCCCCGGACCTCGTCCCGCAGTTTTTCAAGGCCGGCACGATTTTCAAAAAGAGCGACTTCAGATTTAGACAGGCCTGCATCGACAACCTTCTTTTCTTCCTCAAGCTTCTTTAGTTGGGACCTGTAATCAGTACAAAGAGCATGCTTTTCAGCATGTTCCTCATCAATTTGTCCGATTCTAGAAGAAAGACGTTCCTTCTCATCCGTACGCATCCTGCTCTTTTCGATAAGAATATCCTGCTGGTTTAATAACTCTGACCTTCCCCCCTTCTTCTTGTCAAGCCTGTCCATCAGCTCAAAGAGCTTCTCCTTGGCACCCTTTATCGCGCTGCTTTCCTTCTGAAGTTTCCTTTCAACATCCTCAAGGTCTGCTTTCAGGCCTGAAACCTCCATAGATAGATTCGACCTGTCAACAGACATTCCCCGAAGGCTCTCGCTGCATTCCTGAACCCTGGATTCAGCCCTCTTTTTGTCCATAAAGACGCGCTGGACTGACTCCCTGTTGGATTCGATATTCTGCCGGAGGCGCACGATAGTCTGTTCTGCCAGAGCTATTCTGCCTTTTGCGGACTCTATCTCAGAGAGAAGTTCAAGATACTCCTTCCCGCTCTTTTCATTGATCTCCTTTTCAAGCTCCTGAACGCTGGTGTGAAGGACTTCGATCTTCTCCTCCTCTGTAATCTTTTTTGAGGTGATTTTTTCAATCTCCTCTTTTTGGGAGATGATCAATTCCCTGATTGCATTGAGCTCGTTTTTCTTTTCCTTAAGCTTCGCAAATGAATGGCATGCACGGAAATATTCAAGTTTCTCACTCCATTCGCGATATCTGACAGCCTGGGCCCTCTCTTTTTCAAGATCCTTAAGCCTTCTCTCAAGCTCTGCCAAAAGGAGCTCCTCTCTCTCTATCCTCTCCCTTACGATTTCAAGCTCGGATAATGCCTGATCCCTCTTCTTGTCGAATTCAGCAACACCGGCGATCTCATCTATGATCTTTCTCCTTTCGGTATCGCTCATCTCGGTAATCCGGGTTATATCGCCCTGCATTACGACATTATAACCCTCGGACTTTATCCCGTGCCGGGAGAGATAATCGACAATATCTCCCTGTTTGCAACCCCGATCGTTCAGGTAATTATAGCTGTAATAACCATGGGGAGTCCTTTTTATTCGTCTGCGGATTCTTGTGCCGTCAGAAAAAGAAATAGATACCTCCGCAGTATTTTTCCCGGAATTAAGATTGATAAGATCTGTCAGCTTTTCCGCCCTGAGACCTCTTGCACTGGATAACGCAAGGCAAAAGAGAATACTGTCTATTATATTGCTTTTCCCGGAGCCGTTTGGGCCGGAAATAACAGTAAAACCTTCATAAAAAGGCATTTTTGTCTTTTTCCCAAAAGACTTGAAGTTATCTATCTCAAGCTCGGTAATATACAAAGACCGCTACTCCTCAGAGGACTGTTAATTGTCTGTCAGTTTAATATGGATTACTTGTTTTTCCTTTTGATCTCTATTGAATCATCATCATCAGCAAAGATCAGAGGTTTCCTTTCACGCGGATCGCCTCTCCTCGCGGCAGGTCTGCCGGTCCTGTGATCTGCAACAATCATCTCCTCACCTGACTGAATTTCAGGCTTCATCGTACCGTCAGGCTGGATAATGAGCGTTTCCTTTGAGGAGTTAGGAGGATTTGATTCAGCCACAGCTGTGGAAGCAGCCTTTCTTTCTGCAGCCGCAGAGGGAGAGACAACAGGAGGATATCTCCCTGATTCTTTGGATTCCCTCGGGACTCTCTTAGGTACCGGAACTGCATCCTCATCAAGAGACTTTGATATCTTCTGCATACATGCCTTGACATCAAGCATCTCCTGCATAAGCCCTTTTAAAAGGCCATCCAGCTCATTTACCCGCCTTTCAACGCCCTTTATTCTCTCTTCGTTCACAGGATTTTGTTTATTATATTCGTGTATACTGTCTCTAAGCATCTGAACTTCCCGCTCCTTCTCCTCAAGCACGTGCTCAAGATCCCTGACTTTTGCATCCGAATTCATATCTGACATCTGGAATTCCCCGGGTTATATGAAAGGTAATCTTATAACTTTAATAATATTTGGCATAAAAGAATTTATATTTTCATTATTAATGCCTGAAAAACAGTTTCATAACCACTTTCCCGGATGAAAATTACCTGAAAACTCTATATTATTACCAGGTACAGGAACCCGCCTACATCAGAAATGCCGTCAGGATCACAGGATCATATAGAAACAATATATCTTTTTAAAACCAAAACTTTTGCATATGTCTTATCTGGCAGAATTTGATCCGGAAATATTTGATTTGATTGAAAAAGAAAGACTGCGCCAGACAAACGGTCTTGAGCTTATTGCATCAGAAAATGTTGTCAGCAAAGCCGTTCTCGAAGCTGTAGGCTCAATATTGACCAATAAATACGCCGAAGGCTATCCCGGCAAGAGGAATTATGGTGGCTGTGAATTCCATGATATGGTCGAAGACCTTGCAAGAGACAGACTTTGCAGGCTCTTTGGTGCAGACCATGCGAATGTTCAGGCAGTCTCGGGAAGCCAGGCAAATCAGGCGGTCTATTTCGCATTCATGCAGCACAATGATCTTATGATGAGCCAGGACCTCTCCCAGGGAGGTCACCTCTCACACGGGTCACCTGTAAATATTACAGGAAAATGGTACAGTGTTTCACATTACGGGGTCGTGTGAGATGGTGCCCGACTCCGTCGGGCGGCGGGATGTTCGGATCCCGC
>CAZPHR010000098.1:4146-4464 GCA_964586475.1 uncultured Methanomicrobiaceae archaeon | reverse complement strand
CAGTCGCACTGAGTCCGAGCATCTTTTTAAGGGCATCTATCGCCTTTTCTGCCTGCCATTCGTTTGCAAATCCGATTATTGCATTTAAAATTACAATTAGCAGGATTGCCAGAGTATCGATTGTCTCTCCGAGGAATATCGAAACAACGGCTGCTGCAATCAGTATTCCGATAAGGACACTTTTAAACTGGTTGAGAAAAACTGCAACGGGGGAGGCTCTCTCTTCTTCCTTTATCTCGTTTGGCCCGTATTGTTCAATCCTGCGGGATCTCTCTTCAGAACTGAGGCCTTTGGAAGAAGTCTGAAGTCTTTCAGTCA
>CAZPHR010000098.1:0-4058 GCA_964586475.1 uncultured Methanomicrobiaceae archaeon | reverse complement strand
ATTCAGCAATTACAGTATCATTGCAGATAATCGTTTTGCTAAAAAAAGGGATTTTATTTTTAATCCTGATTACAGACTCCGGATTTAATCTCATGGACAAGCATATTCACGGATTCATAGATCCTGTCAGTATTGTCCGGATTCTCACCAGCTGCAGACACTATCGCACTACCTACCACGATCCCGTCCGCTCCCGAATCGATCAGTCTCTTTGCATTTTCAGGTCCGGATATCCCGAAACCGACGACGACAGGTATATTGAAGATATCCTTCGCTCTTGCGATGAGCTCAAGTGCCTCTTCCGGGATTCGGTCTCTCTGACCCGTTGTCCCGAGTGCCGAAATCAGGTATGCAAAACCCCTGGCTTTTCCCGCGATCTTTTTCATCCTCTCCTCGCTTGTTGTAATCGAGATGAGGAAGATCTGGTCAAGACCATGCCTTTCAGCGGCCTCAAGCGCCTCATCGGCTTCCTCGACAGGCATATCAACTATAAGCACAGCATCTGCACCGCTTTCCTTTGCATCTGCGTAGAAACTGTCGAATCCTGCTTTAATTATGGGATTTATGTATGTGAAGATCACAACCGGAACATCCGAATACCTTCTGATATCCCGGGTAATCTCAAATGCCATGGAAGGTACGGCACCTGCTGCAAGTGCTCTTGCGTCTGCCGCCTGGATCACAGGGCCGTCTGCAACCGGATCGCTGAAGGGTATCCCCACCTCGATGATATCCGGCTCGCCGTCGACCAGGGCCGATGCGACGGTCTTTGATCTCTCAATATCCGGGTCGCCGGCAACCATGTACCCGATGAAAGAAGGCTTTGAGAATGCCTTTTTTATTCTTCTGCTCATTTAGACCGCCCCTGAAAGTTCTGCGATTCTAGATACATCCTTGTCCCCTCTCCCGGAGAGGCATATGACCACTATATCGTCCTTATCAAACTCCGAAGAGTTATTCATCAGGTAGGATACGGCATGTGCCGACTCAAGCGCCGGGATTATTCCCTCCATCTTCGAAAGATATGCAAAGGCAGCAATGACATCATCGTCCGCAGCCATCCTGTAATCTACCCTGCCCGAATCCCTCAGCATGCTGTGCTCAGGGCCAACTCCGGGATAGTCGAGCCCTGCCGATATGCTGTCAGTATCGCTGATCTGGCCGTATTCGTCCTGTAGGAGGTATGAAAACGCACCGTGAAGGACTCCCGGCTCCCCTTTGCAGAGGGCGGCCCCGTGCTGGCCGGGATTATCTCCTTTTCCGCCTGCTTCAACTCCTATGAGCCTTACAGGATCATTGATAAATTCATGAAACAGCCCGATTGCATTCGAACCTCCGCCGACACAGGCAATAGCTGCATCTGGAAGCCTGCCTTCGGAATCCAGGATCTGCTCCTTTGTCTCTTTACCGATAACCGACTGGAAGTCCCTGACCATCTCAGGGAACGGATGGGGTCCGACGACCGACCCGATGACGTAGTGCGTATTCATTACGCTGGCGACCCAGTCACGCATTGCTTCGTTGGTCGCATCCTTGAGGGTCTTTGTCCCCGAACTGACCGGGTGAACCTTTGCCCCCATAAGTTCCATCCTGAAGACGTTGAGCTTCTGCCTCTCGCAGTCCTTCTCACCCATGTAGACCTCGACCGGTATGCCGAGGAGCGATCCCGCAATTGCGGTTGCAACGCCGTGCTGGCCGGCACCGGTCTCGGCGATGATTCGCTCCTTGCCCATATATTTTGCAAGAAGGACCTGACCGAGGGTGTTGTTGATCTTGTGGGCACCCCCGTGAAGGAGGTCTTCGCGTTTAAGATACACCCTGCACCCGAGGTCTTCGGATATATTTTTGCAGAACGTGAGCGGGGTCTTTCTTCCTGCATAGTTCCTGAGGTACCCGTCAAGCTCGGCCTGGAATTGTTCATCAGCCAGGAATTTCCGGTAATTATACTCAAGCTCATCTAGCGCGAACATCAGTGTCTCGGGAACATAACGCCCCCCGAACTGCCCGAATCTCCCGGCTTTCCCACTCTCTACAGGCATGCCTCAACCTCCCTGCAGTGGCGTATGAACTCCGCAACCCTTTTTGGATCTTTTATACCCGGGCTCTTCTCGACACCTGAGGACACATCAACGGCGGAGGGTGAAATAGTCCTGATTGCTTCTCCCACATTATCTGGTGTAAGGCCGCCTGCAAGTATTACCGGTGCACAGGTCTCTTTCACCGTCCTGATGGCAAACTCACTGTCATAAGGCATCCCCTTTCCGCGGCTGCCGTCGACAAGCACCATATTAAAGTCCGGCACCGGTGCCTCACCGGGCCTGACCGCACGAATGACCTTTATCCCGCACCTTTCCGGAACTGTAATTCCACTGTGGAGCTGGATTGCATCTGGTCTGATATGGGTGATTACCTCAAGGTCGCTCCCCGAGCAGGTGTCCGTAACGCAGACCTTCATCGTGGAAGGCCGGAGTGCAGCGAATATCTCCTTGGCCCTTTTTACAGGTACCGACCTCGGGGAATCAGAGCAGACAACAACACCGATTGCGTCTGCACCAAGCTCCTCTGCGATTAGTGCGTCCCTGACCGTCGTGATCCCGCAGATTTTTATGCGCATACGAGCTCCTCCAGTGCCTTAGCCGGATCGACCGCCGACATCAGGTATGTTCCGACAAGGAAGCCGTCGCAGTAATCCTTCATCTTCCTGACATCCTCAGGTCCCCGGATTCCGCTTTCGCAGACTATTGTCATCCCTCTCTCTGCCGCTACAGGTGCAAGTCTTTTTGTTGTTTCAAGTTCTGTCTTCATCGTTTTGAGATTCCTGTTATTTATCCCGATAATCCGTGCTCCTGCCGAGATTGCAATTTCCATCTCGGCCTCGTTATGCACCTCGACAAGAGTCTCAAGCCCGTAGCCTGATGCGCATTCTATGAAATCACCGAGTGAATCGCCGAGAACTGCTGCGATAAGCAGAACCGCATCGGCCCCGAGAGCCGCCGTCTGCCTGACCTGGACTTCGTCGATGATGAAATCTTTTCTCAGTATTGGAACCGCTGCCTTTTTTTGGATCTTTTCAATGAATGCCGGATCACCATCGAAAAATTCAGGTTCGGTAAGAACCGAGATTCCGCAACACCCTGAATCTGCATATCCTGATGCGATTCCGGCCGGATCTTCATAATGACGAATCATTCCTTTAGAGGGTGATCTGAATTTGATCTCTGCTATGATCCGGTTCGTGTTGTTCTGCTGCCTGAGGTGCTCTTCAAGGCTGAATCTCCTTCTTTCTTCAATATGAGGTAAAGGATCAATCTCCCTGATTCGAAGTCTTGTACTCTCCAGGATACGGTCAAGCATTCCTGTCACCTGCCGTGTATAGTGCAAGATTCTCAAGTTTCTTCAGTGCTGAACCGCTGTCTACTGACCTTTCGGCTGCAGAGAACCCCTTTTCAAGCGTCGGTGCGTAACCCCCAACGTATATTGCTGCTGCAGCGTTCAGGAGCACGATATCCCTGCCCGGGTCCTCTTTTCCCGAGAGAATCCCGCGGATTATGTATGCATTTGTCCCGGGATCACCGCCGCGAAGCTCTTCCTGGCATGATATGGGGATGCCGAGTTCTCTGGAGTCAAGATAATATTCTTTGATCTCTCCGTTCTTCAGCTCGGCGACTGAGGTTGCACCCGTCGTTGTTATCTCATCGAGTCCGTTTCCGTGAACGACCATCGCACTCTCTGTGCCGAGCAGAAGGAGCACTTCTGCAATCTTTCGTACGAGATTCCTGTCATATACCCCGAGCAGTTGTGCCTGGGCCCCTGCAGGGTTTGCCAGCGGACCGAGCACATTGAAGACGCTCCTGATTCCTGTCTCCTGGCGTGCCGTTGCTGCAAATTTCAGGGCCGGGTGATAGTTGCGGGCGAACAGGAATCCTATACCGTTATCTTCAATCGTCTTTTCCACTGTTGCCGGAGGGACCATTATATCCACCCCCAGTGCCTCAAGGACGTCCGCCGAACCGCACCTGCTCGAAACGCTCCTGTTGCCATGCTTAACCACCGGGACA
>CAZPHR010000097.1:0-4632 GCA_964586475.1 uncultured Methanomicrobiaceae archaeon | reverse complement strand
AGAAGGATTGGGACGAGGGGGTTATAAGGCTGAAGAGTGCGTGGTGAATGCAAAGGAGAGGTTCTGAAAGTTTTGTAAAAATGAACCAATGTGATATATTTTAAATAGGAATGATCAAATAATATGCATAAGGTAGTGTTCAATGAGCAGAGTAATTGATAAATCCCAATACACTATATGCCGGGAAAAAACAACGGCTACAATAAGGTCTAGCGAAGGCCTAAATCAGTTTGAAAAAGAAGCTCTAGAGAATACTTTAAAAAGACACAAAATTTCATTTAGAGAGTTAGGAAAACATTAACCTTTTTTTATCACATCTACATTTCTTAAGAGCCATTTTTCTACATCATTTACCTTATATTCGTATTCTCCTTTTTGTACATTAAAAGAAGCAATTTTTATTGTAAATTCTTCAATTTCTTTTTCAGATGCAGAAATGTAAAATCCGACCATTGCCAAGACGTTTTCTGCAACAGCAATCGCTGTTCTTTTATTCCCTTGAAAAAAAGGATGCTCTGTAGCAATTTTATAGTATAGCCAACTGGCATGTTCAAAAATATTCTCTTTCCAATTGTAATCACTTACAATATAATCCAAAGTTCCCTGATCCCTAACACTCCCCGCCATGCCCTCATCTTCAGGGAGATCACTTTCAAAAATAATTTTTGATTGAATAGCTATTAATTTTTCAGCAGTTGGTTCTATCATAAGGACTCAATATTTTGATTCCTAATCCAATAATCCAATAAAGGGTCCCTCTCTTCACGGTTTAAATCCCATTTTTCAAGGGATTTAAATTCAATATCCTGAATTTCCCAATTAAAGTTATGACAAATATCCTTATCATTATATATTTCTTTATTTAATTGCTCCAACATCTTTTCCTTCCTCCTTTACTTTCTTAGACCTTCTGGTCTGACTTTTTATTTCTTTTCCAGTCTCTAATTCTTCAGAAGAAATCTCACGTTTGTTCTCTAAAAATTCATTTGATTTATTAACCCAATATCTTATAATATGTTTATCAGCACTTTGTAAAAGATATTTCCCAAGAGACATCCGATAGGTCTCCCAAAGCTCTTGATATTTAGTATATTCAACTGCTTTTAAACCAATTTTCTGAGCTTCGTCAAGAGTGATTACATCGCCATGAGTACTGTAACCTCTTACAATCTTTGTTGAAATTTTTTCAATTTCTTCATCAGTATAACCAGATTCTTGTAAGATTTCTGATACATATTTTTGCATAACATCGAGGACAGTAATTGCGTGATCGAGAGATTCAGCATCAAACTTATCGGCTAAAACTTTATAGGTATAAGGGGCATCCTGAATCGATATATTATGAAAGAAGTTTGTTACGTTCTCAAATCCTCTTATCACTGAAAGAGCAGAAACTCCATCCATTTGAGGGTCAAGGGGAGAGAGTTGACTCATCATTCCCATTACAATTTCATTTCCTGTTAAAGATACTAAGGTACCACCACTCGCTGCGATATGAGGAACAAAAACAACAATATTTTCAAAACTTTTGCTTAAAGCTCTTGCAACTTTATATGAAGATGTTACGAGCCCCCCAGGACTATTTAATAATAGATATAGTGTCTTACAATGCGTGCCACATTCCATTATTTGTTCTATGGCTGTTTCAACACCAAATTCTTCAGAAATTCCAATACTGGCCATAACTTCTTTAGATGGACTAATTTTTACTCCCACATATGGTGCAATAATTGAAAGAAAAACATCTCCCGGAATTGAATTCTCACAAAAAGCTTTGGTAATTTCCGGGTCTTTTTCTTCAGATACATCGAGGACCTTAAGCATAGGATGTTTGTACTTCCCCATAGTTCTAAGTTAATTTACTGATTAAAAAAATTTTTAAATATAACTCAATATTTCATCTAACAATAATCATAGCTAATAAAGTCATAATTTACTAAATAACATAAAAATAACTGTGAAAATAAAATTTGAAATCAATTAGAAAGAATTGCTTCCTTCATCAAATCCCCCTTAATTCTCCCATAAAGTGTTTCATATTAACTGCTCTCTCTTGCCTCTTTGGTTAACTTCTCAACCTCCATCGCAGCATCTTCATTGAGTGCCATAGAGCACCTGGTACAATAGAGTCCACCACTTTGATTCCATAGTCTTACACCGGGAGCAAAAACGCGGTTCCAGGGCTTTGTCGGCCGGGTCAGGATCATCTTCGATTAGGCCCGCGTTTTCGAGAAGTTTTTGATCAAACTCCGCACCTGAAAGATGGATATAGACTTCAGGCATTGAACTGTTCTTCTCCCGCCCTGCAACAATCCGGCCAATCCAAAGTTTATTGTTGAAACCTGTCGATGAAAGAATAATGGATGAACTTTCTTCCTGCAGACTTTGTGAATGGCGCTGTGGGGTTAACCGCCTAAGAAATGAGCGTGGTGTCTGTCGTATCGGGCAGGCCGAAATAGCTGCCACAATGTGTTCTTCTTCACTTAAAAGTTATATTGTAACCCTGTTAGGCTGCTGCTACCGCTGCCTGCACTGCAATGCCTACAGAATCTCGCAGTATCCCGATCCCGGTTGGTATTATGCCGGGTACATCTCCCCGGAAGATCTTGTAAGGGAAGCCCGGACAAAAATTTTGGAATATAATGATCCCGAGATCCGCAGAATAAGCTTTACCGGCGGGGACCCGATAATTCATCTTCCCTACATTGAAGAGGTCGCGGCCGAAGTTCAAAGGCAGGAATTTGATTATGGGATTGGAATCTCGACAGGGGGTTTTGCAACAAGAGAAACAATGAGCAGAATTATAGACCTTTGTGAAGTCGTCACTCTTGAAATCAAGGCCTTCTCAGACGATGTTCATCGTGCACTTACCGGTGCTCCGGTCGCCCCGGTTTTACGAAATGCAAAAACCCTCGCAAAGGGGGGAAGAGAAAAGATTCGTGTCTTCAGGACGGTAGTCATTCCCGGAATAACAGATGGTGAGATCAGGGCCATAGCGGAATTCATCGCATCGCTTGATCCTACAATTCCATACCGTTTGATTGGATTCAGGCCGAATAACGTTCTTTATTATCATCCCGGGCCTTCCGCCGGGGAGATGGAGCACCTGACAGGTCTTTGCAGGGATGCGGGTCTTGAAGATGTGTTATGGAGCGGGTATTATCCCGAACAGGTTCCTGATCGCATTCTCCTAAAGGCTGATGCTCTTCTCGCGAATTATAAAGGAGATCGTGCTGCCGCTCTCGGGGCTGCATATGCCGCCGATTGTGGCTGCCCCACTCATCCCCGAAATTGTGGGGACTGCAGGTTAAGAGATAAATGTCCTGCAACACTAAAAGAGCCCTGGCGAAGAGATTAAATTCTATAATAGGCACTTTCAAAATTTTCGCAATGTCGACAGCCAGGTCCGGACGCCGCCCTCCGGTTGCCCCGGCCGGGAAAGATTATATTATCATCTAAACGACTGCTCTTTCCTTAAGATGACAACATCGGGAAAATGCTGCTTTACACCGGATTCCCAATCCTGATACCTGTCCTCTGACACATTGACATTGAAAAGAACAACAATAAGAGAAGGATAATCCTGTAAATACCTGTGACATTTACCATAAATTGATTCAAGATCCTGCCTGGATGTCGGGCCCTTTATTTCAATCGCTACATTATCTACAATAATATCCGGTCTTGAATATCCTTTTTGGACTTCGATATCAATAAAAGAATTCGGAAAATGTGATTTAAGCCATCCGGTTAATTCTACCTGATAAAATTTCTCTTCATTATAATATCTTAAAGGCTGAAACAAATTAATCGAATCAATCAGATTATGAAATACTTCTTTTGAGTACGAAAGGTCCTCGAACATATCATTAATATCATTAAATTCTTCACCCGGACCTCTCCGGTTTATTTCTTCTTTCTTTTTAAGATAGTCTTCTTCTCTGGAAATCTCCATCTGCTTCTCTTCAGCTTCCAGGTCTCTTATGTTAATTTGATGACTTTTTGCATATTTCTTAATCTCATCCAGACTCAGTTTTCTTGCAGAATATTCAATCCAGTCAATTTTAGTGAGACGGACTTTAACAAAATTCCCGGTTTCAAAATTATATTTTTCATTATTTGGTTTTCCGATTTTATAGTATTTGCAGATGTTCTGCAACATCTTTAAATCAAATCTTCTTAAAATTGACTCCTTTAAATAAATATTATCCTTCTTTGTTTGCTTATTTAAAGAATAATTATTATGGATATTTTTCATTCCTTTGTTCATTTTTTTAAAGAAACCTTCTTTTTCTGCCATACCAGTTCAACCACATTTTGTAATATGATCAATATTATCATATAATTAATTGTCAGGGAATCAGCAAGGAAAATAAGTGTGACCCCGTGAACCCCTAACCGAAGGTAGCCTCCGATATCAAAAGAGCGAAGCACTTCAGGTGGCCCCGGCCGGGAAGAGATTATCAAATCTATACTCAAAAAATATTGGATCAAATAGAGATGTCCGCCCATCCTGGAGAGCATCAACCTTCCCTGAAAAACTCCCGGTATGGGACTTTATGTTCATTACATATATTATACTTTAATAAAATCTCATTTAAACTTATACCATACTATAAGTTTATTATAGAT
>CAZPHR010000096.1:0-4680 GCA_964586475.1 uncultured Methanomicrobiaceae archaeon | reverse complement strand
CCTCGTATGTTCCCATTCCTCCCGGGGTGATAGGAACCGCTTTCACAAGATTCCCTATGACTATTGCAAGAACAACGATCAAAAACGGGATCTGCTGCTGGAACATCAGCCCGATTATCCAGCAGATTACGCTGTCGGTCAGCCAGATGATGACTGAAATGATTCCTAATGTAAGGAGTGCGGATATTGTGAGGGATGCCTCTTTCACATCCTCTAAGAGTTTCAGGGCGATTCCGATGTACTTATTCTCTGATTTGACCTTCCCGCATATGAACAGGAATATTATGAAACCTCCACATGCAAGGATTGTGATCATTAAGACTGTCGAAAACCATTCGGGAACATTGAGTATGAAAGGGATAGTGACAACGCCCAGAAGTGCCACTGTTGCGATATCAAAAAATCTCTCGATGACAATGGAAGAGAGGCCCTTTGAATAAGGTGCATCGATCTCGTGCTTCAGGATGAATAGGCGGACAAGATCTCCAAGCCTTGCCGGAATGATGAGATTTGCCGTCTGCGATACATAGATGCATGCAGTTGAAAGCAGGAGGGAGATGGAAAGGCTGAGCTTTTCCAGGATGTATTTGTATCTCCATCCGCGAATGAACCATGCTCCTATACATACTGCTGTTGCAACCAGCAGGTATGAAGGGACTGCATTCTGAATTGCTGTAAAAAGATCGTCGCGTACACTGTAAAGCATATAGACAATTATCGCGACTGCAATCAGTGACGGGATAATTATTGCACTAGCTTTTTTTAACATGAATGTGCCACCAAAGCCTTAGGATGCTTGTTCCCATTGAAAATACATCTCCCAGTTTTACTGTCGTTTTATCTCCTGTATTCCAAACAACCGGAAACTCGGCGACCTGATATCCTTTTTTCTGGGCTCTGACAAGTATCTCCGTATCCCAGAACCAGTGGGTTGAGGATACATCCGGAATTAAATCTGCCAGTTTTTGCCTGTTAAATCCTTTAAAACCGCACTGGTGGTCGTGCAGTCTGCTTCCGAGAAAAAGCCTCACAAGAAAGTTATAGCTCCTGCTTGCAATTTCACGGTCTGTGGTTCTGTTTATTCTGCTGTCAGGAAGGAGCCTTGATCCTGTGGATACTGCCGCACCTTTCCTGATTTCTTCAATAAGTTGTGGAAGGTGTGACATATCTGTTGCAAGGTCCACATCATAATAGCACAAAATGTTCCCTTTCGAATATTCAAAGGCCCTGTTGAGTGCCCGTCCTCTTCCGAGTCTTTCATCGCTGTGGAAGAGCCTGACCCTCTGGTCCTTTTTTTCCCATTCTTCTACAAGCTCCCTGCTGCCGTCTGTGCTGCCGTCTTCAGCAACAATCAGTTCAAAGGAATCAGTAATTCCTTCCAGGACCTTAAGAGATTCAGGAATTGCTGTTTCAAGAGATTCTCTGTCATTAAATACAGGTATTACTGCAGAAACCTCTGTTTCAGTCATTTGAATATGTACTCCTTATTTCGTCTGCAACAACCTTCCCTGCAGCTATCGATCCTTCCATGCTCCTTTCCGGGTAGTTGGTCTCTGAAAACATGCCCGCATAATAGATCCCTTCAATGCAGTACCCGGGAATTTTCGACCTGTATCCTGTAGTATATACGGGTCCTGCATCATCTTCGATAAAGATCCTGTTCCATAGTATCTCATTTTCATTCAGGTTGAACCTATTTTTAAAATCATCAAGCATTTTTTCCTGCAGTCCTTCAGGGGTTTTGCCTGAGTAGTATGATGCAAGATATACTATATGTTCATCATATCTCTCGTAAGGTACAAAATTTGTGTGTCCTATCACTGCACCGTAAGGAGCACCGTCCTTCATATTGACCCAGTATAACCCGTCAAGGACATCTCTCTTAAGCCCGAGGGTCATGCATGCAGCCCCCTGGTAGGTAAATTCTCCTGAGTCCGGGCCGCCGATCCGGTGGAATTTTTGCGGGTTTATTGTATTGATAATGATGTCAAATTCCCTTCCGTTGACAATCCATCCGTTTTCACTCCTGGAGATCTGTTCAACAGGTGTACTGGTATGGATAATTCCGCCAGAACGGGAGATCTCATCCTCCAGTGCTTTGATTAAAGTCTGAAATCCTGATTTGAGATATCCGAGCTTTTCACCCCCGCTCTTCCTGTTGGATCTGATTGCTATTCTTGAAACAAGCCACGCAGCTGATACAAGGTCGCTGTATTCCCCGGACTTGCTCTTCAGCAGGGGTTCAAAGAATGAGCTATAGACACTTTCTCCGCATTCTGTTTCGATAAATTCCTTTGCAGTGACCCCGTCCAGTTTATTGATATCATACCTGCCTGATTTAATAGTCAGCATGCCGAGCCTGAATTTATCTAAAAATGTCATGTATGGATATCTTATGATCTCAGTAATTGTGGTGAGAGGTTCATTCTTACCGTTTACATGATAGCCGGTACTGCCCTTCAGCCATTCCATGTCGGTCTTTAATCCAAGATCTTCTATCAGTGAAATCAGGTGTTCGTCACCTTCGAAAAAGTGGTGGTAAAAATCCTCTATGTATCCTTTTTTTGTCTTTGAGGATGAGAGGCAGCCTCCTGATTTCTCTCTTTTCTCAAATAGTTCGATATTGAATTCATCCTTCAGGCAGAATGCCGCAGAAAGACCTGTCAGACCTGAACCAATAATGCAGATATTCATATTATTCAATTATGATTATTGTTGGTTTTTTTCTTATATATTGATGTGAGATTGCCTGTTAAGGTGTGGAATACAGCAAATCAATCAAATATTATTTACCTTGTGCGGTTTAATTAGTAATTAATTAGTGGATGTAAAAATTGGGTTAATAAGAAAGTTTTTGAAGTAAAGAAGAAATACATTCTTATATCCTGAAGAAAAGGGACAATTGATCTTCACTCCACTGGATGGTGTATAATTACATGAGAGTCTTTTTCATTGGATTTGGACAGGCCGGCGGCAAAATAGTAGATATGTTTATAGAACAGGATAAAAGAGCGCCGGTTCGTAGTTTCAGGGGTATTGCAGTCAATACTGCAAGAACTGACCTGATGGGTCTCAAAAATATCGAATTAAGGGATCGTATTCTTATAGGACAGACCGTTGTCAAGGGTCATGGTGTAGGTACCGATAATGTAACCGGTGCAAAGATCACTGCCGATGAAATTGACAGTATAATAAACACAATTGATCCAAGGGGCACGCATGATATCGATTCGGTTATTGTCATAGCCGGTCTTGGAGGAGGGACAGGTTCAGGAGGTTCTCCTGTTCTCTGCCGTCATCTGAAGAGGATCTACCGTGAGCCGGTTTATGCGCTGGGAATTCTTCCTGCTCCTGAAGAAGGGCGTCTTTATTCTTATAATGCGGCAAGGAGTTTGTCAACACTTGTTAATGAAGCGGATAACACGTTCATCTTCGACAACAGTGCATGGAAGAATGAGGGTGAGAGCGTAAAATCTGCCTATGAACGTCTCAATGATGAAATCGTCAGGCGTTTTGGCGTGCTCTTCCGTGCCGGAGAAGGCGGTAAAAGCGGTGTTGGTGAGATGGTTGTTGATTCCAGTGAAGTTATCAACACCCTCCGCGGCGGTGGTGTAAGTACAGTCGGTTATGCAATCAGCGACAAGGTCACCCAGAGTGTAAAGCAGAAAAGAGGTCTCTTAGGGGGCATATCTGTTAAGAAGAAGGAAACATCTGAGGAAGTGCTGACCGGCGAGGATAAGTCTGCAAAGATTATCGGACTTGTCAGGAGAGCTATGCTTGGAAGACTTACGCTTCCCTGTGATTATACAACCGCTGAGAGGGCACTTGTCCTGATTGCAGGACCTCCCGGGGAGATGGACAGAAAGGGGGTTGAAAAGTCCAAGTCTTGGGTTGAAGAGAATATTGCTGGTGTAGAGGTTCGTGGTGGTGACTATCCGCTTGAAAGTTCAAAGATTGCTGCTGTGGTTGTGCTTGCAACAATTGGTGATGCTCCAAGAATCCGCGAACTTCTTGAGATTGCAAAAGAAACCAAAGAAGATGTAATTAAATCAAAAGAACGTCGCGTAACAATGTTTGATAATGGAGAAGGAATCGATCCATTGTTTGAGTGATTTAGTGAGGTATGATCTGAAATGAAATCAAAAATCATTCTTTTCTTAGTACTGTTGATCTCCCTTGTGTTAGTACAGTCTGCGGGGGCGGTCAATTTTAATGATCCGGTTATAAAAATAATCCCCGACCAGACAGCCTATGTTCCAGGTGAGACAGTTACAATTACTGCAGATGTATTGTTGACGAGCAGCGGAGATTCGACTTTCCCCAATGCTCATTCCCTCAAGGCATATACCGGGCTTGAAGATCCTGAATGGGTTTACTCCATAAAGATCAACGGTCATGGTGAAGATCTGGAATCAAGTAAGAACCCTCTGATGATCGGAGGTTGGGAGCTTGATTATCCTTCTTCAGGCAATGAGGTTTCTGTAAGTTTTTCTCTTAGAGGTACCGTTCCTTCAGTTCCAAATACTGGTGAAAAAATATTCTTCGAGCTGATTCAGACTGATGGCAGCGGGAATGAAGTTACTTCCGGCGCCCCCGATCCTATTGAAAAGACAGTAATAAACCCCGATGATATTACAAACCTTCGTCAAGTGGTCGAGTCCGAATTGTCAAATTTTAATG
>CAZPHR010000095.1:0-4683 GCA_964586475.1 uncultured Methanomicrobiaceae archaeon | reverse complement strand
GGACTCGTCGAGATTCGAACTCGAGACCTCCGCCGTGTGAAGGCGACGTCATAACCAGCTAGACCACGAGTCCCTTTGCGTTTATCTTTTATTGATTTCAGGATATTAAGGGTTTTGAAGTATGCGGGTTGTCCTGTTTTACAACTAGAAAACAATGTGAAAGATCATCCTCTCGACCATCCTGATACCGATATAGATAAAACCGCATATTGTGACGATCCACATTGCAATTCCAAAAATACCAATATCAATATCACACCGGCATGTAAAGAAACAACAGATAGTGCAGACAATCCATATCAAACCGGGCAGTGAGAGAGGAAACTCACCATACGCCATATAATAAAATAAATATTTATTTTAATATTTAAAATATCTCCCTGAAAATCAGGATTAAATACAGATTTTAGCCGGAGAGAGCCTCGTCATCCCCGGTTATCTCGCTCAGGTATACACCTGATCCAAGCCACCATTCATCATCGACCGGCAGGACATAGCCAATCTTTATCTCGGGCTTATTATCGTTCTCGGGATTCGGCCATGAGAATACCACGTATCCGCCGCCTTCGCCGGCAGCCCCTGCGAGCATCTGTATATCCTTCTCGCCGAATGCACCTTCATGCTGCATCAGGTTCTCACCAATCCTTTCTGTAAGATGCGGGTGGGCAAGCAGCGTGCCGTTGAAGTTGTATGCATAGAGGTAATGGCCCTCTTTATCGACAAAGGCACCCTCTTTATCGGATATAGCCTCGAATGCAGCTTCGTTGCCATTTTCAAGGGCATAGGCCACTCCTGATTCGACGAGATCAATCATCCTGCCTGTGGCTGCCGGTGCCTTTCCTGTTTCAGGATCGACGAGATCAGAGAGATAGATTCCCGATCCGATCCACCATTCGTCATCGACCGGCATGACACATCCGATCTTCGGGACGTAATCACCTTTTGCCGCCTCGTCGATCGATCCGTCCTCAGGCTTCGGGTAGAGGTATGCTACAAATCCCCCGCCGCATTCGGCCTTATATTCGGATGCCTTGTAGAACGGGAATCCCCGTGCATCGGTCCAGTCCGACCTGTCGGTTCCTACAAGCTCCGGCTGGTAGGGATGGGCGAGCAGTGTGCCGTTGTAGTCGTACGCGTATACATATATGTCGCCATACGAAAATGTCCCGTTTTCGTCCCCGAATTCAGCCAGAGCCTCATCCTTTCCGGCGTTCTTTGCATATTCCACTGCACCGGACATGAATGCCGTCATTTCACCGACGGTCATACTTTCAGAGACCTGGACGGTCTCTTCCTCCACCACAGGCACAGGGGCGGTCGTTGAGACAGTATCGCCGGAATCTCCGCCGGATGTGCATCCTGCAGAAAAAACAGCCAGGATTATTGCCAGAATAAATACCAGAAAAAATACCGGTCTTTTCATAATATAATGTCAATGCAGGAAAAGGAAAAATATGACGGTTTAGATCCCCCCCCGTCTAATTAATACACCACGGGGGCGAATAAACAGGTGATGGAAGAGAACACGGATAACAGGCACCTGAGTGTAATTCTGCTCATAACATCGCTCGGCTCCTTCCTGACACCCTTTATGGGGTCTTCCATAAATGTCGCCATACCGGAGATCGGTGCGGAGTTTTTCAGCGACGCAATACTCCTCTCCTGGGTTGCGACATCCTATCTTCTTGCAGCCGCCGTTTTTATTGTCCCAATGGGGCGGCTCGCTGATATTAAGGGTAAAACAAGAATCTTCCTCGCGGGAATCGCAATCTATACGTTAGGTTCGATCCTCTCGACGATGGTCCCGTCAATTGACATGCTCATCCTCTTCAGGGTTATCCAGGGCTGCGGAGGTGCAATGATCTTCGGGACCTCTGTAGCCATAATCTCGAGCGTCTTTCCACCGGGAAAGCGGGGAGGGGCTCTCGGGATAAATGTAGCCCTGATATATACCGGCCTTTCAATTGGACCAGTGGTAGGGGGTGCACTCACTGAGGCCTTCGGCTGGAGGAGTATATTCTACCTGAATGCGGCAATGGGGATATTCATCATACTTACAGGTATGAAGTACCTGAAGATCAGGGAATCCACGGACGACGAGGCCAGCTTCGACCTTCCCGGATCCGTTCTTTACGGGGTGACGATACTCCTTGTCATGCTCGGTTTCCAGGAGCTTCCCGACAGTATAGGTTATGTGCTCTTCGTCCTTGGTGCGGTCTTTGCAGCAGCATTCTTCATCATAGAGAAGAGAACCCTGCATCCGGTAATCAGGATCTCGCTCTTTACCGAAAACAAGGTCTTTGCACTCGCCAACTTCGCGGCATTCATCAACTACAGCTCAACCTTTGCGATAACCTTCCTCCTGAGCCTTTACCTCCAGCTGATCAGGGGTTTCGGGCCGGCAGATGCGGGCATTATTCTCATCGCCCAGCCGGTTATGCAGGCAGTCCTGTCACCTGTAACCGGAAAACTCTCAGACAGGCTCAATCCTTCGGCCCTTGCCACTGCAGGAATGGCACTGATAACAGCTGGTCTTATGCTCTTTACAGTGCTTACACCTGAAACGGAAATCATGATTATAATCGCCGATCTCGCCTTCCTCGGCCTGGGTTTTGCACTCTTCTCATCACCAAACACCCACTCGGTGATGAACAGCGTCCCCTTAAAACTCTACGGCGTCGCATCAGGAATCCTCGGGACGACACGGATGTGCGGGATGATGATCTCGATGGGGATATCGATGCTGGCATTCTCGTTTACCATAGGCCGGACCCCGGTTGCACTTGTAGACCCCGGGGAGCTTCTCTTATCGATAAACTCTGCATTCACGATATTCGTAATCCTCTGTGCAGTCGGGACATTCGCCTCATATATGATAATCAGGGATAAAGGGAAAGAAGAGGTATTTTAGACCAAAAGCAAATTATCTGCATAAAACATAATAATCCCTGAATGTTCCAGTTTCACCCGTATTTAATCCCGGTATTTTTATCTACGGCGATCACGGGTTCAATAGCACTATATGCGTTTTTAAGGAGAAAATACAGGGGATCCACCGCCTTTTCGGTAATAATGGCCCTCATCTTCATCTGGTCTTTATTCTATATGTGCGAGCTGGGGACGTCAGACTTTGCTCTCCAGAAACTGTTCCTGAGACTGCAGTACCTCGCCATACCTTTCCTTCCTGTGGCAGTACTCTACTTTGTTCTCGAATACGGAGGTTACTACAGGTTCCTCAATATTAAATTCTTCAGCCTGGTACTGGCACCGTCTGTTGCCGCCTTCATCCTGCTGCTCACGAACGGTTACCACCAACTGTTCTTCACCCAGGAGTATATGGTGATCGTAAACGACATTATCATAAGGGGCTTTCATCCCGGACCGGCCTACACCCTGATATCAATCTACTATGCTGTAATTTATTTCATATCGGCAGCGATACTCATCCATATCCATCTCTCGTCGCAGGGGATACAGAAGGTCCAGTCTGCAGTCCTTATCGGTGCATTCCTCGCACCTTTCTTTGTCGGGATGCTCTACTACGTAGGTATAACACCCTACCCCTACCTTGACTTCACCGTAATAATCTTCCCGGTAAGCGGACTCTGCGTGATGATCGGGCTGTTCAGGTACAGGTTCTTCGATATCGTCCCTCTGCCCAAGCAGATCCTCTTCTCCAGCTTATCAGAGGGGATAGTGGTGCTCGATGAAAAGAAACGCATTCTTGACATCAATTCGGCGGCACAGGAGATACTCGGAGAGGATGTAGAAGCCGACGGCAGCCTGATCTTCGATAAGGATACGTTCCTGAACAAATACAGGGAGAGGTTCGAAAGCAGAAGGGAGCTTGCATTTCTCGCCAGGATCGGGACGGACGGCACTGAGAAATTCTACGCTGTTTCCGTCACCCCGGTGATACTCAACGAGGATGAGCCGGTATACAGGGTCGTGGTCATAAGGGACATCACCCCCGAGAAGAAGTACGAGAGGGAGCTTGAGAAGTCAAGGAGTTCCCTAAGGATTGCAAACGAGAAGATAAGCCTCTTAAATTCGATTACGAGGCATGACATCCTCAACAATATAACGGTCCTCAGTGCCTACACCGCAATGCTCGGGGACGACATCCCGGAGGAGAGCGAGTCCGGCCAGTATCTCAACAAGATCAACAGGTCGATTGAGGAGATCACACACCAGATCCGGTTCACCGCCGATTACCAGAACATGGGTGTCGATGATCCTGTCTGGCAGGAGCTCGAGCCTTTGATTGCGGATGCCTGGAACTCCCTCGGGCTGATGAAGTCCGATGTAGTTCTTAATGTTGACCTCCCGGACAGAATCGAGATCTACGCCGACATGCTTTTTTCGAAGGTCTTTTACAACCTGTTCGAAAACTCGATCCGCCACGGGGAGACGGTTACGGCAATCTCCATCTCATTCGCGGAGAAGCCGGACGGGACAGGTGTGATCGTTGTCGCCGACGACGGTGCAGGAATCCCGGACGACATCAAGGGACGGATCTTCTCCAAAGGCTTCGGGAAGAACACGGGTCTCGGCCTCTTCCTTGTTTCAGAGATACTTTCGATTACAAAGATGGAGATTTTTGAGACGGGGAAGGAAGGAGAGGGAGCGAGGTTTGAGATCCTGATTCACCCGAAGGGATGGAAGGTTAGGAAGGGGGAGTGA
>CAZPHR010000094.1:1152-4718 GCA_964586475.1 uncultured Methanomicrobiaceae archaeon | reverse complement strand
CTCTGCCCGACTCCAAGCTCTTTAAGGACTTCACGCACTCTCATAACTTCCTCCTCGTCCTCCCAGTCACGGGTATTGACATATATTACCATCCTTTCATCACGTGATTCGGGATTCTCCTTTGCGGTACTGACCTTTGCAGATATCCCAAGCCTTCCGTCAACCGTTGCATCGCGTATTTTTGCCCACAATTCATCTGCTTCATTCTTATCCGCAAATATCAGCCATTTTCCGCCCTTCTCGTCATCGAAATCTTCGGGTGAGAATTCAGGTGAGTCCTGAACTATCCAGTAAATCCTCGTAGTCTTTGAAGGGATGACTCCTTCACCTTCAAGAAGCATCCTGTATATAGCATCCCTTCCGCCCGGTTCATCTTCAAGAGCCTTTGCGAGCTGTGGATATTCCTCTTCGAATTGTGAAAAAATCTCTTCGAAGGCCTCCCTGAAATCCTCATCCGCCTCTACACGCTCGAAAAGGTATCTTCCGCGTCCGGTAAGTTCACGGTTTAGTATTATCTCGAATATTCCATATGCCGCCCCGGCGAGCGTCTGGGTATCGCTCTCATCTTCCATGATAAGATATATGGCGGGTAAAAAATAATTTTATGTTTTTGTCCGGTTGATGATTGATTTTGATTAATTATATATCATGAGTAAAAGAAATTAAACTCAGGACAATGGATCTTAAGAACAACGGCATTGTAGTGTTTATCGTAATCTCGATATTCGTCCTCCTTGTTGTCCAGGCTGCAGGTGTAATGACACTCGCAGGCCATAATGAAAAACTCGTTTTTGAGAGGACCTGGAATGAACTTGAGGACTATGCCGTGATTATGTCCACGCAGATAGACGGGGATTTGATCGCTTCTTTTCAGCCGGGGGATGAGTCCCGGGCGGAGTTTATTGAGATAAGGGACAGGCTCTGGGCCCTGCAGAAGGATTCCGCTTCAATAAGATATGTATATGTTCTCAGGAAGACGCCTGACGGTGAAGATCTTGTTTTTGTGGCCGACAGTGAGTACGGGAGAAATGATTTTACAGTCCCGCTGATAGGTTATGTCTATGAGGAGGCCCCGGAAGAGGCCTTTATGGCGTATTCAGGCCCTGAGGTTAAGAAAGAATTTTATTCTGACGAGTGGGGCGAATACATGTCCGGCTATGCCCCGATATATGACTCAGGCGGGAATGTCGTTGGTGTGGCATGTGTTGATATATCCAAAGATACCATAATGGAGCGTCTTGAGGCCTCTGAAACCACGATATACTATATTCTGATTGTAACTGTGATTATCGGGGTCTTCCTCCTGGTATTCCTCCTTTACATGGTCTCACAGTTCAGGAGGTACCAGTTTGAGACCGAAAGGAGCGAAAGGCGCCTGAATCTTGCAATGGAGATCGCCCAGGAGGGCATAATAGACTGGAACAGCGAGACTGAGACTGTCTATCTCAGCAGGGGGTTCTGGAGGATTGTGGGCGATGAGGAGAAAGCACCCGGGACAAATTACAGGACATCGGTCGTTCTCGAATATGTCCACCCCGATGACAGGCTGAAGGTTGTCAATTACTTCCGTGACGTCCTTGAAAACGGGTTCAAAAAGGATATTGCCGTCAGGATTATACGGAAAAACGGCAAAGAAGGCTGGGTGAGGGCAAAGGCCGATGTGGTCGGGCATGAAGGCGAAGAGTCGGCACGTCTTATTGCAACGGTTATCGACATTACAGGTGAGGTGGAGTACCTCAATGCACTTGAGATCGCAAGGGAGAAACTGTCAACCCTGTCCTCAATCACGAGGCATGATGTTTTAAACCAGGTGACTATCCTGAACCTGAACCTCGATCTGCTTAAGATGATCAATGAAGATCCCGAGATCGATGAGATAACAGGAGAACTGGACAGTGCCTCGGACAAGATCCGTGACCTGATTGAGTTCACCAAATATTATCCCAGTCTCGGGGACAGCAGGCCGTCGTGGATATCGGTCGACGAGATGGTCGATAATGTCGCTCCTGAAGGCTATTACAATGAACTGCCGGTCAGCCTCGAATGCCACAACCTGATGATCTATGCCGATCCGCTGTTCGAGAAGGTGATATACAATCTCTTCGACAACACGTACAGGTACGGTGAGAAGGCGACCGTTATTACAGTCGGCTGCAGGAAGCACGAAGACGGCCTGATACTATACTTTGGGGATGACGGCGTAGGCATCCCTTCGGATAAGAAAGAGCTGATATTCGAGAAGAACTACGGTACAAACACGGGTTACGGCCTCTTCCTTGTAGAGAAGATCATCGAGATGGCCGGGTTTGAAATAAGGGAGACCGGGGAGGAGGGGGTTGGTGCATGCTTTGAGGTGCTGATTCCCGTGGATATGTTCTCTTTTTATGATGAAGATTTAAAAAGCGAAGAATAGATTTAAATTTATTTTATTTTTTAAGCCTGTCTATGACCATGTCGGCTGCCTTTTCTCCGGAAAGGAACATTCCGCCGAATACGGGTCCCATCCGTGTCTCGCCGCCGACTGCGTTTGCAGCCATTCCTGCGACTATCAGGCCGGGGAATACCTCTTTTGTGTGGCCGAGGATGTTGTTCTCTGCCCTGTCGGCCCACATGAACCCTTCGCCCTTAATCTCCAGTGCTCCGCCCTTGTTCTTTATCATATGAGCCACCATTGCGTCGTGGCCGGTGGCATCTATGGTTATCTTTGTCCTTAATGTCAGGGGATCGATGTGAAGTCCGGCCATCTCGACGGCGGGCCAGTTGATTACAAGGCCGCTGACTCTTCCGTCCTCCTTTACGACTACATCCTCGACAGTTGTAAGGTTGAATACCTCGGCACCTGCGTCGCATGCGGCAGCAAGGGTCTTTGATACCGCTTCTACCGATGATGCGACATAATAGCCCTCTTCATATTCCTTATATTTGATCCCGAAGTGATCAAGGAGCCTCTTTGCCTCCTCCTGGACGACGATCCGCGGGAACATCATTCCGCCTCCCCACATTCCGCCGCCGATTGAGAGTTTCTTCTCGATGAGTGCTACCTTTACGCCGTTTTGTGCAAGTAGTGCTGCGCAGGTTATTCCTGCCGGACCTCCTCCGACAACCGCACAGTCGAGGTCGAGATAGTCTGTCATTATTTTGTGCTGTTCCGAGAGTATTGCCCTGCTAATTGTAACTTCGTCAAGCTTCATATTCAGGTTCACTTGATTATAATCTGGGTCAGTAAAATATACTATTATATCTCTTTTCAATCCTGACGGTATGTTTGTGATGATGGTTATTAAATTGCTTAAAATTCATCCAATCTTTTAACCGGGCCAGATGCCGCATTTTTCAGAAGGCCGTTTTTTGCCCGGACAGCGATATATTTATTCGGCCTGTTGCCAATATAAGAGGATATAACATGATAGGAAAATGGAAACGCGACTGGGGCCTTACAGGAAGGGTCTTTATGACCTGGATATTTATATTAGGGCTCTATATCGTCTTTATTAATATACTCTACTTTATCTTCCCCGGGTATCTCTACATGATCCTCGGGTTCGTCTTCATAATGGCGTTTGCCC
>CAZPHR010000094.1:0-1142 GCA_964586475.1 uncultured Methanomicrobiaceae archaeon | reverse complement strand
CGAAATAGCCGAAGAGCGGCTGGACGACGGAGGAGGCGATCGTCGCCGCGAGGACGAGGCCGCCCGCCGCCGCGTAGCTGAGCCCCCTCTCCGCGATGAAGAACGGGAGGAGCGCCGGGAGCATCCCCTGGCCGACGTCCGTGAAGAGGTGGCCGACGAGGAGGGTCCCGAGGAGCCGGAGCTTCACCGTACGATCGAGAAGCTCTGCCAGGAGGCGGACCTTCCGAAGCCGAGGATTGCGGTTATGCCGTCACCCGTCCCGAACGCATTTGCGACCGGGAGAAGCCCGAAGAAGGCTGTCGTGGCTGTCACAGATTCGATTATGCGGACACTCGACCGTGAGGAGCTTGAGGCGGTGCTCGCCCACGAACTCTCGCATGTCAAGAACCGCGATATCCTGACGATGACCGTTGCAGGCTTCCTTGCGACCCTTGCCTCGATCATAATGCAGAATGCAATATTCATGAACCTCTTCGACGGCCGGAACAACAACGGTGCGTGGATTGTAATATGGATAGTCTCGATCTTTGTATGGATTATTGCAACCCTGCTGATGCTTCTTCTCTCCCGTTACCGCGAGTTTGCGGCAGACAGGGGCAGTGCGGTAATCACCGGCAATCCGCAGGCGCTTATTTCTGCGCTTAAGAAGATCAGCGGACGCATGGAGATGGTCCCTGCGAAGAAGAAGCAGGCGATCGAGGGATAGAACGCGTTCTTCATCATCCCGGCAATCTCCGGGAAGAGCCTGACCGAGATTCTCGCGACCCACCCGCCTCTTGGAAAGAGGATCGCGGCGCTTGAGAAGATCGATCGGGAGTTAAAGGGATACTAACCTTTTTTTATCGCACACGCCTGGTGTGAAAATTTATTAAATTTGTAACACTATTCTTATTTATGATGCTCAAACCCTTCGAGAGGGAGAACGTACTTTCGATGCCCGTGGTTCTGATATCGACAGTATCGGAGAGCGGGATTGCCAATGCGGCCCCGTGGGGGAACGTCACACCGATCCTAAGGCCGCTTGACGAGATAGTGATTGCCTCGGCCCTGAAAAGGGATACACTCGACAATATCAGGGCTACCGGGGAGTTTGTCTTAAACGTTCCGCCCGCCTCGATGATCAATGGTGTTATGATATGCTC
>CAZPHR010000093.1:0-4746 GCA_964586475.1 uncultured Methanomicrobiaceae archaeon | reverse complement strand
GGCCGCCGGCGGCTGCCTGATTCGTTTTAGGGGTGCGCTCGCCTGCGGGAATTCCGTTCAGAGAGAGTCAAAGCGAGCACGCCTTCGGGCATCAGGAAATTTTTTGATATAGCCCAGGAGATGGAGGATATAATCTCGCTCGGAGTTGGCGAGCCGGATTATGACACACCCTGGAACGTCAGGGAGGCGGCGATACGCTCGATAGAGCAGGGCCAGACGGCATATACGTCAAACAGCGGCCTTCCGGAGCTCCGGAGCCTGATATCCAGGTACCTCTTCGACCGTTTCGGAGTTGACTACTCGCCGAAGAACGAGATAATGATAACCACCGGGGCATCGGAGGCGCTGGATATAGCGATAAGGTCGGTTGTCAACCCTGGCGATGAGGTTCTTGTCGCAGAGCCGGCGTATATCGCCTATACATCAGGTGTAATGCTCTCCGGGGGGACCCCCGTCCATGTCCCCTGTCCGGAGAAGGATCATTTCAGGCTTACACCCGATGCGCTGATGGAGAAGATAACCCCGAAGTCAAAGGTTCTTCTCTGCAACTTCCCGAACAACCCGTCCGGAGGGGTGATGAGTAAGGATGACTATAAGGCAATATCTGACATCATCATCGATCATGACCTGCTCCTGATCTCCGATGAAATATACAACGAGCTCACCTACGAGGGGGAGCCCGCTTCGGCTGCCTCCATCGACGGTCTGAGGGAGAGGACGATAACGATCAACGGTTTCTCGAAGGCCTTCTCCATGACCGGCTGGAGGGTAGGATACCTCTGCGCACCGGAGGAGCTCTGCAGTGCGGCACTGAAGATACACCAGTACGTCATGCTCTCCGCACCGACAGGTGCCCAGTACGCGGCGATCGAGGCCCTGAAGAACGGCTGGGACTCCTGCGCCGGGATGGTGAGCGAGTATCATGTCAGGAGAAACCTCTTTGTAAAATCTCTCAACCGTGCCGGTCTTCCGTGCCACATGCCGAAAGGGGCCTTTTATGCATTCCCGTCCGTAAAGGAGACCGGTCTTTCCGACGAGGTCTTTGCAGAGAGGCTGTTAAAGGAGCACAGGGTTGCGGTTGTTCCCGGAAGCGTATTCGGGCCATCGGGAGAGGGCCATCTCAGGTGCAGTTATGCGGTCTCAAGGGACGATCTGCTGACCGCAGTTGCAAGGATCGAAGAGTTCATCGGAAAATTATAAATTATCTTTTTTTCATGGTCCGGCAACGTTGATCAGGGTGCCGGTTTTTCAGCACATTTCAGGCGGCATATACCCCTTTGCTTCCACTGGAAAAGAAGACCATAATGCCAATATATGTTCATTGTCTGACATTTTTGTAATTATAAAAGATCTGACATTTTTTCTGCCTGTCCGCGCACCCCAAAGTAAGAGGTACATACAAAAGGGCGTTATTTTATGAGTGTTGAAATGGCGCGGGTATTGTAGCCCACAGATTGTCAAACACCCCTTTTCTTCCACTGGAAATATTGTATTTTATGATTAAAAGATTGATTCAATTCTAAAAATTGTTTTAATTCTGTCGGTTGACGGACAGGATAAAGGGGTATGGTTATTGGATTATCTAAACTTCTGAATACAGAGACCGGACGGGATGTACCGGCTTCATGCCACTTCCTCCACCAGTTTTCCAATCTCATTGATATAGTACTGGTACTCTCCGAGGTCTCCGGTTGCAAGAGCCTCCTGGGCCTTATAGTATAATGATGCAATCCTCAGGAGCAGTTCCGAGTCGCTGGTGACAACAGCACCTGCTCCTTCGTCTTTAACGGTTGCGGTAACCTCTTCTGCAACCACGCCGCCGAATATGACCCCCAGGGCCTCGTCAAGAGTGTTCTGCATGGTCAGGCGGTCGTTGTATGCAACGATTACACGCTTGAGCTGCGGGAGTGTGCCCCTCTCGGTTGCCTCGAGATAGAGGGGTTCGACATAGAGGATCGAGTTCTCGATTGGAATGACCAGTGTGTTGCCTCTCAGGACCGACGAGCCGGATTGTGACCAGAGCGTTATTGCCTGGGAGATCTCGGTGTCCTGGTCGATCCTCGCTTCAATCTGCATCGGGCCGTATGTCAGCTGCTGCTTTGAGAACTGGTATACTATGAGGTCACCGTAATCCGGGGTATCCGAGCGGGCAGCCATCCAGCCAATCATGTTCTCTTTGCTTCTCGGGGTGAACGGGAGCATGAGTATAAACTCCTCTGACTGCTCCTCCGGGAGCTTCATTATGACATAGTATGGCTGCATCTGCTCCCTGTTCTGCCTGTAGACCTCGTCCGGAATGACCCATTCGTCCTCCCTGTTGTAAAAGACCATCGGGTCTTTCATGTGGTAGGTCGCGTACCTGTTTGCCTGGATCTCAAAGAGTCCCTGGGCATACCTGACGTGCTCCTTTAACGAGTCCGGCATCTCTTCAAAGTCCTTAAAGACGCCGGGGAAGATCTTCCTGTAGGTCTTTATCAGCGGGTCGTCCGGGTCGACCACATAATATGTCACCTCTCCTGTATAGGCATCTATTACAGTCTTTACACTGTTCCTGATGTAGCTGGTCTTGTACTCATTGATGAAAGATGCACTGACAGGCTCGGAGTATGGATACATATCCGAAGATGTGTAGGCATCAGCGATCCAGTACAGTCTGCCGTCCGCGACAACGATGTACGGGTCGGGATCATACGAGAGGAACGGGGCGATGGTCGAAGCACGCTCACCGATGTTCCTGTGCATCAGAATTTTGCTGTCGTCCCTGACGGATCCCGAGACAAGCAGTTCGACGGACCCGAACTTAATACCGTAGATCAGCCTGTCGATTATGCCTGACAGCTGCACACCTGCATCACCGGAGTATGATGTGTATATGTTGTTGTCCCCGGCAGGATAGTCCAGCTCCTCGGTGTCCGTGTTGGTTATGATGTAGTCATTGGTCATCTCACCGAAGTATATCCGGGGCTGCTCCAGCTCTATATAGTCCGATGTTGGCGGAATGTCCTTCAGGTAAAACTCGGGCAGTCCCTCGGTCGTCACCACATCGACGGGGTTCATTACTGCGCCGTAACCATGGGTGTAGACGAGATGCGTGTTGACCCATGTCTGTGCCGTAGAGGGCAGGTTACGCGTGTCCATCTCCCTTGCAGAGACGAGGACCTCCTTGTACATTCCATCGATATTGTACCTGTCGACGTCGATATCATTGAACGCGTAGTATGTCCTGAAGAGCTGCAGCTGTTCATAGGTGTTCTTGAGCGGCCTCCAGTCCCATAGCCGTATATTCTCCACCGTCAGTTTGTTGTCATCGATATCCTTTGCCGTGAGAGTGTAGTTTACATAAAAGACAGTCTCTTCGGCGTCTGCGAGGTCATAGGCATCGAGAGTGTATTTGATATTGTTCTCGAGATACGGTTTTTCAAGGTTGAACTCATTCGGCTCGACTATTATCCCCTGCACCACGGCGGTGGCCAGGAAACCGACTGCAGCAATAGCGATAAAGGCCGCAATGCCGTATTTTATGACTGAGATGCTCTTTAATTTCTCGTTTACCAGGAAACCGATACCTATTACCAGGGAGACGGCGGTCAGGATTGTCAGGACAGGCAGGGCAACATGAATGTCGGTGTAACCGGCGCCGAATACCGCCCCGGAGCGTATGAAGAGGAGATCATATCTTGCAAGCCAGAGTTTTGCGGCGACAGCCACAAAGAGGAGGAAGAGAAGCAGGTTTAACTGCGGAAGGAAATTTTTCAGAAATCCGGTCCAGTCCGGTCCGGTTTCTCCTGTATTGATATATATCTGGCCGTTTTCTGTAAAACTGATCCAGTCCTCCCGGAGGATATACGGTATAACCGAAAGGAGTATGGAGAATAACAGAAGTCCGATTATAAACGAGGTTATAAGGGAATAGAATGGAAGGGAAAAGACGTAAAAGCTGATATCAAGCCCGAATACAGGATCGGTTGTCAAAAACTGAACCTGGTTCATGTATTTCAGGATAGTCTCCCACGCTGAAGATATTCCAAGCCCCGCAAGTATTGCTGCAAGTGCAGCCAAACCACCAACAGCCAGCAGAATTCCCCGGTTTTTTATATTGCCGCCGGACGCGTTCTTTGCGGCGAAGTACGCATTTCCGAATGAAAAGGCAAAGAATACTGCGAAGAATAATACAAAGAGAACGGCCCTTTCGAGGATGATCGTCCAGAACACCTCCTGGTATCCTGTGGTCCCGAACCAGAACCATTCCCCGAATAATCCTGCCAGTGCAATAAACAGGAATCCGATGATAAGCAGTACCGCTGCTGCTATATGGGGAATTTTCATGACATTCACCATTTAATGAGGTGCCTTATCGGCAAAAAAGAGTTTGCACAATAATACCGGCGCGGTATAAACCCGGAACGATGCCCTTCACCTGAAAAAATCGTAATGCTTCCTCAGGTACTCGAGGATCTTTGTTGATTCCGTCGAATCCTGGTCCAGTTGTGTGATGATATCATTGATCTGGCTGACCTGCTCGCATATTATATCTCTTGAGGAGGACCCGTTGAGTTCAGCCTGACCAAGGATAACTGCGAGGGGATTTCTGATCTCGTCATTAAGTACATACATCTGTGAGATATTCTTCTCGATCTGCGCGAGGGCCCTCCTGTTCTCAGATTCAAGAGCCATCTTATCGGAGATGTCGACGGCAATTGTAAGAATACCAGGGGATTCCCCTTCTTCAGTATTAAGGCCCTGTAG
>CAZPHR010000092.1:0-4809 GCA_964586475.1 uncultured Methanomicrobiaceae archaeon | reverse complement strand
GTTCTGCAACAGGTAACCCGTTCTACGGAAAAGAGCGCCAGTACCAGTCGCAGAAGTTCGGTGCTGGTGTGCCTATCTCGGCATCCGGTAACATCGTCCGGTATGCAGAGGCAGGACAGCGCAGTTCACTCGACAACGGATGGTTCACATCCAAGCTCGGAGGACCTGCATCAGGTGTCTGCTTCGGTCTTATCGTGTTCTTCGAACTGTGGCGTACAATCTTCTTCGAAGAGTTCGCACACGGATGGGGAGCAGTTATCGCAGGTGTAGTCCTGATTCTCATATTCATGATTGTCGACAGATCTATCGAGGTCTGGGCCCGCAAGACATACGGACCCTACACTGAGGAAAAAGCAGAAGCAGCAGCAGAGGAGGCGGCTTAAATGAGTGCACTTGGCGGCGCAGCAGCCGGCGGAGAGGGAATGACCCCGGTCGGTATTGTTGTAGGAATCATTTTACTGATTGCAGCTCTTGGCGCAATGTACGTATTGGCACCGATGTTTGCATTCATGTCGCTCATCTGGGTGATTGTAGGCGGTCTTCTCGTTGGATTCGGAGTTCACTTCGTTCCGGTCGGCGGAGCGCCGGCAGCAATGGGCCAGGCACCAGGTATTGCTACAGGTGTAACAATGCTTGCAGCAGGTGCAGGTCTTGCAGGACTCTTCGGAGGAGCCTGGGCGGCTGAACTCGGTTTCGGTGTCGCTCTCGCAGGCGGAGCAATCGGCGGCGGACTTATGATGGCAGTAACATGTCTAATGGTCAATGTCGTCTACGTCTGGGGTATGGGCGTTCCTGCAGCATCCGGAAAGGTTGCAAAGGACCCGATCACGGGCGACACATTCGAGGCATACAAGTCACAGGGTACCGAGGGTCACGGACTTCCGTTCATCTCATACGTTGGCGGTGTCATCGGAGGATGTCTCGGTGGTCTTGGCGGAACGCTCATCTACATAGAGCTTCTCGGTGTTTATGAAGAATATCTTCCTGCAATGATGGGTGTCTCGGCTGACGAGATCGTCCCGATTGCAGTAGGAATTGCAGGTATCATTGCAGTGGGTATGTTCCTTGTAAATGCGGTTATCGCCGCGTACAACATCACGGGAACAATCGAGGGTCCACACGATCCGAAGTTCAAGAGATTCCCCCGTGCAATAGTAGGATGTGCAGTAGCATCTGCAATCTGCGGAATGCTTGCAATAATTCTGGCGGTAATGTGAGGTGTAAAAAATGACAGTAGCAATTACAGCATCTGAAGGCGGAATGCCCCACAACAAGGTCCTCGCAATGGGACTTGTCGGTGCAATAGTGTGCCTTTATCTCACCTATGTAAACTCATACCTGCCACAGCCGGTATTCTCATTCTTCGGCGGACTTGCAGCAGTTCTTGCCCTCTGGTGGGGTACGGATACGATTAAACACCTCTGCAGTTACGGTCTTGGTACCGGTGTACCTTCAGCAGGTATGATCGCTCTTGGTTCGGGAGTAATCGCGATGCTTCTTGGAAGCAGACTAAGTGCAATGGGCTTTATCTCAACCCCGCTTGTCATCCCGATTGGAACCGTAATCATTGCAGCAGTTCTTGGAATCATCATCGGATTCATATCCGATAAGATCGTCAACATGAACATCCCTGTTCTCATGGTTTCACTCGCCGAACTTTGTATGGTCGGTGCAATTACAATCATGGGTCTGACAACGCTTGCAACAGGAACTTTCGTCTTCTCGGATCTCGTATCCGGCTCGGTCTCATTTATGGGAATGGAGATGGCAAGTGCAAGTGCATCATACATCGGCGGCGGAGTTATCGCTGTAGTGTTCATGCTCGGTGCAATCGGAGTTCAGCATGCATTCAATGCATGTCTCGGCCCCAACGAGTCACAGGACAGGACACTTATGCTTGCAGCAGAGTGCGGTTTCCTCAGCATGATCGTCGTTTCGATCATCTCGTTCGCATTCGTAAGCTTCCTGACAGCGGTTCTGTCGTTCATTGTCTCGGTACTTGGATGGATCTATACATACCGTAAATACTTCGAGCTCTCAAAGCGTGATGCGTTCATGTGGCTTGATGCAAAACCGATTCGTGAGAAGGAGGCCTGAAAATGGGATATATTGAAGTTCTTCCGGAATTTGGTCTGGTAGCAGACCCGGTAATCGGTCTTGTAACAACAGCAGGAGCATCACTCGGACCTATTCTGGATCAGATAGGAGAGGTCGAGAAGATCTCCGATGACATTGTAGGTATGCTCTCCGGTGAAGGCAGTTTCCTTGCATCTTTCCCTAACAGGGAGAAGTCGCTTGTATACGCCGGCAGCGTTACAGCAATGTGGTATGGTATGGCAGTTGGACTTCTGATTGCGGGGTTATTCGCATTTACATTGATCTGAGGTGTTAGGATATGGCAGATAAGAAATCTCCAGTCTCAGGCTGGCCAAAGATCCAGGGTGACTATCATACCGGCGATGCGAACAGCTGCGTGGTTGTAGTGACCATGGGATCGCACCTTGACGAGCAGGGCATCTGTGATGCCGGCGCGGCGATGTGCGGTTCATGTAAGACCGAAAACCTCGGTCTCGAGAAGATTGTAGCAAATGTGGTTGCGAACCCGAACATCAGGTTCATGATCACCTGCGGTACAGAAGTTAAAGGACACCTTTCAGGACAGTGTTTAAAAGCTCTCCACGCCGGCGGTGTGGAAGGCGGAAAGATTGTCGGTGCAAAGGGAGCCATTCCGTTCATCGAGAATTTGGATGATTCTGTAATCAAACGCTTCCAGGAGCAGGTTGAATTAATCGACATTATGGAATCCGAGGATCTCGGTGCAATCAAGGCCAGGGTCCAGGAATGCGTAAGCAATGATCCTGGTGCCTTTGAAGGCGATGCAATGGTCGTCGAGGTCAAGGAAGATGAAGGCGGTGCCGGTGAGAGCGAGGGCGAAGAAGCCCCGATGTCAGCCGAGGTTGCCCTTCTCCATGCCCGAATGAAGGTAATCCAGGAAAAGGTTACCGGCATGGGTCTCCAGGACCGTTATGCAGCTGGTGTCTACTCAGGTAAAGTTGAAGGACTCATGATCGGTTTGATCGTGTCTTTTGCCATTCTTGGCTTCCTGTTAATGGGGTGATAAGATATGTCAGATGAAGAGAAATCATCAGGTCCTGTTATGATAAGGACAGCAGCTATCGAGGACATGGTCGCTGACATTCGCTACAAGGGACAGATTCTCGCAAGGACCAACAAGCTTGAATCCGGTATAATGGGCTCGGGTATCGTTGGATTTATGTTCGGTCTCTTAATCATGATGGCACTTACAATAGTTCCGGTATTTTTAATGGGAGGAGTCTGAAATGGCAGACAAGAAATCCCCGGTTTCCGGATGGCCAAAGATCCAGGGCGACTATCATACCGGCGATGCAAACAGCTGTGTTGTTGTAGTTACCATGGGATCGCACCTTGACGAGCAGGGCATCTGTGATGCCGGTGCGGCGATGTGTGGTTCATGTAAGACCGAAAACCTCGGTCTTGAGAAGATCGTAGCAAATGTGGTTGCGAACCCGAATATCAGGTTCATGATCACCTGTGGTACAGAAGTTAAGGGACACCTTTCAGGACAGTGCTTAAAGGCTCTCCACGCCGGCGGTGTGGAAGGCGGAAAGATTGTCGGTGCAAAGGGCGCTATCCCGTTCATCGAGAATTTGGATGATTCTGTAATCAAACGCTTCCAGGAGCAGGTTGAATTAATCGACATTATGGAATCCGAGGATCTCGGTGCAATCAAGGCCAGGGTCCAGGAATGCGTAAGCAACGATCCGGGTGCCTTTGAAGGCGATGCAATGGTCGTCGAGGTCAAGGAAGAGGAAGGTGCAGGTGGCGCAACTGTTGCCACGGCAAACCCCCAGTTCCTTGAGGCAGAGGCACGTCTCAATGCAATCGAAGAGAAACTTGAGTTTGTAGAGGGTGAACTTGCACAGCGCAACGGTCGAAAGGTCGGTCGCGATATAGGCATTCTCTACGGTCTTGTAGCAGGATTGTTTACATTCATGATATTGATTGTATTACTCGGAAAACTTATGGCGATGGTATAAGGAGGAGTGAAAAAAATGTTCAAATTCGAGAAAGAACAGGCGGTATTCGACTTTAACGGTACCAAAATCGGAGGGCAGCCCGGAGAGTATCCGAGGGTGCTCGGCGCTTCCATCTTCTATAACAAGCACGAGACTGTTATCGACGATGAGAAGGGTGTAATTGATAAGGATCGCGCAGAGGCTCTCTGGAACAGGTGCTTGGAACTTTCCGACCAGACCGGAATTCAGCACTTTTGCCAGATTATCTCTGAAACACCTGAGGCATTCGAGAGCTACTTCCAGTGGTTTGACTCGGTCGACAACAAGACTGCATTCCTTATGGATTCATCGAACCCTGCAGCACTTGCACATGCATGTGGCTATGTCACTGAAGTAGGTCTTGCAGACCGTGCAATCTACAACTCGATCAACGGTTCAATCGGTCCCGAGAACATCGAGGCCCTGAAGAACAGTGATGTCGACGCAGCTATCGTACTTGCATTCAACCCTGGTGACCCCACTGTCCGCGGACGTGAGCAGGTACTTGCACAGGGTGGCGTTGCAGGTCAGGAAAAGTCAATGATAGGTATTGCAGAGGAGTGCGGTATCACACGCCCGATTCTTGACACGGCAGCAACACCTCTCGGACTTGGTTCCGGCGGTTCATTCCGTGAGATCCTTGCATGCAAGGCAATTCACGGTCTCCCAACCGGTGGTGCATACCACAACATGACCGTTTCATGGCCATGGC
>CAZPHR010000091.1:4345-4946 GCA_964586475.1 uncultured Methanomicrobiaceae archaeon | reverse complement strand
ATCGCACATGCAGTCGGGCCGACTGCGAGGGCAAGCGAGGTCCGCCTCGACGAGAGGCTGAACCATGAGACATACAAACTCCTGAATTTCGAGCCTGTTCTTCGTGACGAGTGCGACAACTATGCACGTGTTATGATCAGGTTCCAGGAGGTTATGCAGAGCATCGCCCTGATCCGTAAATGCCTCGATGAGATGCCCGCCGGCCTCATCCGGAGCGGCGGAGAGGTAGGTGCCGGCTCTTTTGCATGGAAGGGGGAGGCCCCGAGGGGAGAGCTCACATACGACCTGAAGACCGATGAATACGGCAGGATTCTTGATATCGCTATAATGACACCTTCGATAATGAACATCGAGGCCTGCGGGCATTACATGCTGAAGGGAATAGATTCCGCAGCCGATATTACGGCAACATTCATCAGTTCAGACCCTTGCATCGCGTGCAATGAGAGGTGAAACATGTCTTCGTCGATCTTTTATTATATCCGGGAATTCTGCAGGCCTGAATGGTGGAAGAAATTCCTCTTTGCAAAAACTCCTCCGCTTGAGACACCTGCTCATTTCAGGGACTACCCCCAACTCACAGGAAACGAATGCACTCATG
>CAZPHR010000091.1:3998-4316 GCA_964586475.1 uncultured Methanomicrobiaceae archaeon | reverse complement strand
ATATGCAGGCCATTCTTGAGGCCAAGCAGCAGATGTATGATGATCTGTCCGTCTCCCGGTGCAATAGAGGTACTGAAGGGTGACGACGGGAAATGGACGCCGGTAATCCATAAAGGACATTGCATCCGTTGTGGACTCTGTGTTGAGGCATGCCCGGACAATGTTCTTAAAAGCGGGGACATTATCGAAAGAAACGAGGAGGAGAAGACATATTTCCTTGCTTCTTACTTCCTACACGTGGATGATGAAAAATGCATGAAATGCGGAAACTGTGCGGTCGCCTGTCCTATAAACAAGGAGATCGATCCCTGTCTCGGC
>CAZPHR010000091.1:0-3988 GCA_964586475.1 uncultured Methanomicrobiaceae archaeon | reverse complement strand
GTAAGTGACGATGTAATCATGAGAGTTAAAGAAGGACGACTGACTTTTATGCACCCTGAAAAGTGCACCGGCTGCAAGACCTGCGAGAAGACCTGTCCCAATGGCGCGATAACTGTTGCAAGGGTCGTCGAAGGGGTCCAGGATCAGGAATAACTGATTTTTTTAGATAAGGATTTTATTATATAAAAATAATCATTTATCAATGGTCAAACATAAATGTGGATATGAAGAGGACATGCGCTGCAAAAAATGCGGTACTCCCCTGATTGAAAATAAGAACGGCCTTTACTGCCCGCACTGCGGAAGGCAGGTTACGATAATCTGCCCGGGCTGCGGGAAACCCTGGCTTTAATTATAAATTTTATATCTCAGACCGGAGGATTGCTTCGAACCCAGCCGGCATATTCTTCCCTTATCTTTTGTATCTCTTCTTTGCTGAGGTCTTTTTTCTTATTGTCCTGAAGATATTTCTGTAGCTGGCGGGCAATTGTCTCTGCCTCGCCGGGTTTTTTAACGTCGATATATACCTGAACCTTACCCAGGCTGATAGTCTCACCGCAGACCGGGCATAGCTTCCACTTCTGGTACTTGTCCATATACGTGAAAGTCAGGCATCCGGGGCAGCGGACGATAAGGTACACCGTACTTTTACTTTGTATATTTTATTATAAATTTTTCGGCGGCACAGACTTTATTAATCCGTTTATCTCCCTGCAGCATGGAATGAGAGCACCCTGGTCTTTTTTTCCCGGCGCGTCGGGTTTTTCCCGGCCGATAATAATTTTTCTTTTTAATCTGCGCTCGTTAGCTGCAGGTTCCGGTAAATTTTGCTTATCCGGCTTTTAAATCTCGTATCTGCCAGAATACCTGATCGAGAATAAACGGATTTATTATCAGGAAAATCTGATATCAGGATATGAATATTGAAGTCCTTCCTGTAAAGGATCTCCCCATATTTCAGCCCGGCGATGATCTTGCAGCAGAGATCTGCAAAAAGACTGATCTAATCTCCGGCGACATCCTCTGTATCGCATCTTCGGTATATTCAAAGACAAAGGGTCATATCCGGATTCTCGATGAGATCACCCCGTCTGAAAAGGCAAAAGAGATCGCTGCTATGTGCGGCGAGGACGAGAGGTTCATCCAGGTAGTTCTTGATGAAACAGATGAAATCCTGCTGGAGTACCCGTTTGTTCTGTCACGAATGAGCTTTGGGCACACGGGTGTCCGGGCCGGTGTGGACAACTCCAATGTGGAGAAGGGGATTGTTATCTTCCTCCCGCCCGATCCGATGGGTGCTGCAGAAGAGATCAGAAAGCGGGTGCATGAGATGACCGGTCATGATATAAGAGTTATAATCACCGATACATGCGGCAGATCCTTCAGGAGAGGCCAGACCGGAGTTGCAATCGGCTGGGCGGGAATGGATGCCATATGTGATTTCAGGGGTGATCATGATCTCTTCGGGAGAGTCCTTGAGATCACTGAGGAGGCAGTTGTCGATGAGATCGCGGCATTCTCGAATTTTGTCATGGGAGAATCAGACAGGGGAATTCCTGCTGTAGTCTTCAGGAACTGTCCGTTCTGGAAAGGCCATGATGAACTATATTTCCCGCCTGAAAACGATATAACCATGAAGGCGCTAAGAAGATTGCAGGAAAACATCAATTGAAGAATAAATTCAACTGAAAAAAAATATTTTTTTTTAAATAAGATTCATTTTAAATGCAATATCTGCTGCAGCAACGAGCAATCCGATAATTGCCGTTACTATCAGGACTGTTTTTGGAGAAAAATGTACCGCTCTCTTGTCCTCACTGTCGTAATATGTTACAAGACCTGCGGATGATACCAGACCGCCGCCTTTCTTCTTCGCTGCCATGCTTATATGTCTGTGTTTTGAATATATAAATAAGAGGCAGGGTTAAGATGGACAGGGAAATCATTGTATCCGGCCGGGCATATCTCGGGTATGAATCCGGAATGAGGGATGTGGAGATCAGTGTCAGGGGCGGCATCATTGAATCGATAGATGAGGTGGACCGGGGAGAAGACCGGTGGATATTCCCGTGCCTCTTCAATTCTCATACACATCTTGCAGATACGGTTGCAATGGATGTGCGGGCTGAAGGCTCGCTGTCAGATCTGGTTGCTCCTCCCGGTGGTCTGAAGCACAGGATTCTTGCGCAGTCCGGGAAAGACATGCTGGCAGAAGGGATCCGGAAAAGTGTCTCTTTCATGTTCTCTTCTGCAACTCCCGGATTCTGTGATTTCAGGGAAGGAGGTGCTGAAGGTGTCAGCATCCTCAGATCAGCTATTGAAGGTTCAGGTGCCGATGCTGTTATTCTCGGCAGGGAAGGGGGAGAGGAGGTTTCCGATGGTATCGGCATCTCAAGTACGAAAGAGGGCGGTGATGTTCTTGAGAGGGCCGCCAGAACAAAGAAGAGAGGGGGATTTGTGGCATTTCATGCAGGAGAGAAGGATGACCGGGATATCGATTCTGCAATCGATGCCGGTGCGGACATGCTTGTACACTGTACACATGCGACCGACCGGCAGCTTAAAAGGTGTGCTGACGAAGGGATTACAATAGCCGTCTGCCCGCGTTCAAACTGGATACTCGGTGTTGCATCCGGCCCTGAGAATCCTCCTGTAAAGAAGATGATCGAATACGGGTGCGATGTTGTGCTTGGCACTGACAATGTGATGTTCGTTCAGCCGGATATGTTCCAGGAGATGGCGTTCTTATCTGCCGTCTATGGGGCCTCTCCTGAGGAGGCGGTAGGTGCAGCCGTTGCCGGTTCTGCACTTTTCGGCCGCAGTTATTCGATAGAAGAGAAAAATAAGGCTGCATTCTACACCGTTGACCCTTCATCCGCCAACCTGTCATTTAGCCGCGACCCGGTGAAAACATTGGCAAACCGGATGAATTTCTCCTTTATTGAGAGAATGTATTTTAAGATTTAAAAAAAAAATAGTAATCGCAAATTTGAGGCTTGTATATGTTCAATACTATTCTAATTGCAATAGACGGCTCCGAAGTCAGCAAAAAAGCTCTCGAAGCGGCGCTGGAAGAGGCAAAAGTCTGGAAATCCGCTCTTAATGCTGTATATGTCATTGAAACGGGCGGTTTTGAGAATATCCCTGCTGACAGTACAATGGAGGTAGTCTATAACCGTCTTGAGTCAATCGGTGCAGAAGCACTTAAAGAGGCGGAAGAAGGTGCTGAAAAGAATGGCCTGAAATTCAGTTCGTTTATCCGGGAGGGCCATGCAGGTGAAGAGATCGTAAAGCTTGCAGAAGAGATTGACGCAGATTTGATTGTTCTTGGATCACACGGGAAGAGTGGAATAGACCGCCTTCTTCTTGGCAGTGTAACCGATTTTGTTACAAAGCACAGTAAAGTATCGACAATGGTGGTGAGATTATAGAAGGAAAACTGGTTCGTGACTATATGGTTGATGATGTTGTATCGGTGGAGACCCCGGGCAACAGGGACGATGTTCTCAGGATTCTTAAAAGAACCGGAATCAGTGGCGTTCCGGTAACAAAGGATAGTGAACTTGTTGGAATCATCACAAGAAAAGATCTGCTCAGGAAGTCGGAAGAGACCCAGTTAAGTCTTCTTATGACTTCGGATCCCATAACCATCGGTCCGGATGAAACAATAAACCATGCCGCATCCGTGATGATAAAGGAGAATATCAGAAGACTTCCCGTAGTCGATAACGGGAAACTTGTCGGAATTCTCAGTGTCGCCGATCTCGTCACTGCAGTCGCCCGGAAGAAGATAAAAGACGTAATTAAAGATAATTATACAAGCCCCACATTTGCTCTCTGGGAAGAGACTCCTCTTCCTCTTGTTGGGAGAATAATGGAGATATCCGGTTTTGACGCAATCCCTATTCTGAATTCCGAATATAAACTGACGGGTATAATATCCGAGAGGGATCTCATAAAGCATGCAATAATTGAGGATAGTGTTGAG
>CAZPHR010000090.1:3593-5015 GCA_964586475.1 uncultured Methanomicrobiaceae archaeon | reverse complement strand
AAGGAGAGCCCGGCACAATATATATCGATCCGATAGACGGAACGCATAATGCCATAACAGGAAATCCTTTCTTTGCACTCTCGATGGCCTATTCCGATGGCGAAAGGATTACCGAAGGATTTGTCAGGGATCTTGTTCACGGGGAAACATTTTATTCATCATATGGCAAAGGAGCATATATCGACGGGAAACAGGTCTTTGTTTCAGAAACGGAAAGTCTTGAAAAAAGCACCATAAGCATCTACGGCAGGAAGTTCCATCCTGAAACCATTGTAGGAGTCGGACACAGGATCAGGAGAATGAGACTATTTGGTGCATCTTCACTTGAGATCTGTTATGTAGGCTGCGGACGCCTCGACGGTTTTATCGACATCCGGCAGACACTCCGTACTACCGATGCAGTCGCAGGAGTTCTCTTCTGCAGCGAGGGAGGCGGCAGAATTACAGACATTACTGGAAATCCTGTGGAATTTCCGGATGATGTAAGAGAGGGGCGCAGCCTTATTGCAACAAATGGTCATATCCATGATAAAGTACTTGAATATCTTTGAAAAGGGGCTGATCTGAATGATAATAGGTATTGCTTCAAGACCGGACGACCCCAAATCCCTTGACTATGCAAAAGAGCTTGCCGCCTTTATTGAAGAGAGGGAGCACGAGATAATCTTTGAAGAGTCGACTTCTAAAGCACTTGGCATCTCCGGTGGGAAACCCATCGATGAGATCCTTGCCGACATGATAATCGTATTCGGGGGTGACGGTACCGTCCTGAGGACGGTCAGGCAGATGAAAAAACAGCTGCCGATACTCGGGGTCAACATGGGCCACGTGGGATTCCTTGCAGAGATCGAGCCTGAAGAGATGAGGGAAGTATTCGAAAAGATCGAAAACGGAAGCGATACTGTCGAAAAAAGGATGCGGCTTTCCCTCAAAGTTGACGGGGAATATATCGGGGAGGCCTTAAATGAAGCGGTCATTGTGACTTCAAGACCGGCCAAGATAATCGAACTGACAATAAACATCGACCACATTCCTGCAGAGAGGTTCAGGGCCGACGGGGTTCTTATAAGTACACCAACGGGATCAACCGGTTACGCCATGAGTGCAGGCGGCCCGATCGTCGACCCGTGGATCGAGAGTTTTCTTATCGTTCCCATTGCCCCGTATTATCTGTCTTCCCGCCCCCATGTCGTCAGCAGCCAAAGGAGAATAAGTGTCGAACTTGACAGCACCAAACCGGCAGATCTCGTAACCGACGGACTGTATATCACCGAACTATACAACGGGAACGTTCTGTCTGTTGAGATGTCGAAAGAACCGGCTCTCTTTGTCAATGCAGGGAGAAACTTCTTTGCAAAGGTTGACAAGAAGCTGAAGAGACTATAAATATTTGCCGTGAGATTAAGACTTTCCATTTTTATC
>CAZPHR010000090.1:0-3513 GCA_964586475.1 uncultured Methanomicrobiaceae archaeon | reverse complement strand
GAGAGAACCTTCCCCCTCCCTGAATAATCCATTAATCCAAAGACTTAACAGGGAGTGCCAGATACGGCCATCAGAAAAGAATCACCCTGATTATGAATGTAAAACACTTATGAGCAATAGAGACCAATTCAAAAGCAAGGGTGATACATAATCATGCAGGTTTCAATGAAACTTGAAATAAGGGACACACCGGGACAGTTAGTTGCCGCTTTAAAACCAATATCGGACCTCGGGGGGAATATCAAATCCGTTATCCACGAGAGGGATCCACTGAACGACTCGGGTTTTCTTGATGTCAGCATTCTGCTTGAGATGCCTGAAGGAAAGATCAGGACCCTGACAGAATCCCTGAAGGAACAGGGCGTAAATATCCTCAGGATCAACGAGGAAAGACTCCTGATACGGAAATCAGTAATTCTTATCGGCCATCTCCTGCATACCGACCTCAGTGATACGGTCGATAAAATCGACACCACGGGTTTTGCCGAGGTTGGTGAACTTTCCATGATAATGCCTTCATTAAACGAGCCCACTTCAGCAAAGATGACGATAATTTCCGAAAATCTTGAAAACCTGGAGAGAGCAATGAATATTCTGAAGGATATTGCAAAGCAAAAGGATATCCTGATAGTCGAACCGCTGGAGGATTTCTGATGAGAATTGCAATACTCGGATTTGGATCTGTCGGAAGGGGGATAGCCAGGATAGTTGCGGAAAGGGAGACAGGCCTTGTAATAACCGCAATTGCAGATTCAAAAAGCGGTTGTATCGATAACAACGGACTTGACTCTCTCGAAGTCATCAGGAAAAAAGAGGAGACAGGTCTCTGCGGTGAAAAAGGGATTACCCCGGAATATATAATAAAAAATGCAGAATATGACGCCCTCGTAGAAGTCACTCCCACAAACGCCGAAACCGGAGAGCCCTCTCTCGGTTACATAAAGCTCGCCCTTGCGACAGGAAAACACGTAGTGACATCAAACAAAGGGCCTGTTGCCCTGTATTATGATGAACTTGCCAGTCTCGCCAGAGAGAGCGGGGTTCAGTTCAAATATGAAGCAACAGTCTGCGGGGCAATACCTATCATCCAGACCCTCCAGTACGGGCTTGCCGGAAACAGGGTAAAGAAACTCTACGGGGTCTTCAACGGGACATGCAACTACATCCTCACGAGAATGGCGGATGAGAGACTGACCTATAAACAGGCGCTTCTCGAAGCCCGTGAACTCGGGTACGCCGAGGCTGATCCCAAATACGATGTCGAAGGAATAGATGCAGCGATCAAACTTGTCATTCTTGCAAATACGATATTCGGCATGAATAAAAGACTGGAGGATGTTGAGATTACCGGGATCTGCTCCCTGACCTCAGAAGCAATTGAACTTGCGGAAGCAGACGAACTGACTATCCGCCTGATTGGGGAGATCGACAATGAAAGGGGCACACTCAGGGTATCTCCAAGAGTCATTCCAAAGGACCATACTCTTGTCGTCCAGGATACACTGAATGCGGTCACAATAGAGACGGATCTCGCCGGAGAGGTTACCCTGATTGGAAGAGGAGCGGGATCACTTGAGACTGCAAGTGCGATAATATCGGACCTTTCATTCATATCAAACTGCCATGACAGGAGTTCTTGAAAAAAGACGGGAATTACTGAGGCTCATGAGGGAGTACACACTCGAAAAAGGATTTTTCACAACCGGCGAAATAGCTGAAAGCTCCTCGATACCGAGAAGCACAATGCAGGACTGGATCAACCGCCTGATCGATGAAAAGTGCGTTGTTCTTAAAGAGGAGCAGAGAGGGCGGACCCCGGCCAGGTACATAACATCGACAGCACTTCTCCAGTCTGCATGCAAGAGGATTTTTACGACTGTCGACGGAAACAGAGTCGCAATATTTCATCACTGCATGAGCAGCGGCTGTGCAGGTTTCTGCAGGTACCACCACAGCATTGCAGGGGGTGTCATCGATTCGGTACAGAGGGACGGCACAATCCTCATCGAATACGCTGAGCTTGGGAGGGATAATCCTATGAAGGATCTGGAAATCGGCCTATATCCACATCCTGCAGTGGGTGTCGCAGCGATCAGGAGGTCAGGAGATTTTATTATCCAGACTATAAAGAGCACCGGGGGACCCGCGTACTCACTTACCGACATGATGGGTACGGCAAAAGGTGTTGAAAAGCTCGATATATCTTTCGAAGGAAACCTGGTCACCGGCGAAGTTTATACAAAGGCACTGACCCACGTCATTATCGGAATAGATGATACAGATTCAAAAGAGGGAGGTGCGACATTCGCGCTTACCCTCGGGCTCCTGCAGTACCTCTCAAAATTCGAAGGAGTGATCCCTATCAGCCACAGGGTCGTGATGCTCAATCCGAAGATAAAATACTCCACCGCGGGAAACTTTGCAAGTTTCATTGAACTTGCTGTCGAACAGGATGACCTCGAACATATTAAGGAGATTGCAAGCCGTTTTGTCGAAGAAGAGAGCAGTTCGAATGATTACGGTTTTGCTCTCAAGACAGGTTTTTTGATCCCCGATTCATTAAGAAGATACGGGAATGAAGTCAGGTTCGGGGAGACAAACATCTCTTTCGCCGTGGAAACTGCAGAAAAACATGGAATATTTCTGACAGGAAAAAGAGGGAGGATAGGTGCTCTTGCTGCAATAGCATTCCGTGGACTGGATAATGACATCCTGATCAATCCGTCAGCATCGATTCTTTAACTCCTGAATTTCCAGGATTTACTCCATTCTTTCAAACATTATAAATTCTACCGCAAAGGAAAATTAATAGAGAGTTTATTATGAATAAAAAAAATTTGTACCTGATGACATTACTGGCAGCAATCGCCCTTGTACTCGCCTGCGGGTGCACCGGCAGTTCTGCACAGACGGCTGAAGCAGGCGATACCGTATATATCCAGTATAAAGGAACATACAACAACGGCACGGTCTTTGATGAATCGGAACCAGGCGAACCTATTGTATTTACACTCGGGCAGAATTCGATGATTAAAGGATTTGAGGATGCAGTATACGGCATGAAGATCGGGGATACAAAGAACATTCACCTGACACCGGCCGAGGCATACGGGTATTACAATCCTGAATATGTCTTCAATATAAGCAGTGATATGGTTCCTGAAGACGTTGAGATATATGAAGGAGCCCAGCTCATAATGTCCGGGGTCCAGGGAGATGTCTATTCAGTCATAGTAACCGGCATATCAGATGAGACCATTGAGATCGATGCCAACCACCAGATGGCCGGAAAAGAACTCAATTTCGAGATCAAGCTTGTTGATATTGATAAGGCAGAATAATTCTAACCCACTTTTTTTATAACCCAGTCAAGATACTGCATGTGACCACCAGTCACGGGAACAGTAATGATCTCAGGCAGATCATAGGAATGCATCCTGAGTAAATTTGCAGGGCAAGGTTTTTATGAAAGAAAGCGCCTATTGTCCGTTTGAGACGGCGGAAAATATCCTT
>CAZPHR010000089.1:0-5096 GCA_964586475.1 uncultured Methanomicrobiaceae archaeon | reverse complement strand
AGCCGGATGAACCGGATAATCAACCCGAAAGACAACCGGGTAGTGATGCTTGCGGTAGACCACCCCTATTTCCAGGGGCCGACGACCGGTCTTCGCAACATGAGCAATACAATAAAGACACTCCTTCCATACTGCGACTGCCTGATGACAACCCGCGGAGCGGTGCGGAGCAATATCGCGACCGAAGACCTCGGGTCAAAACCGATCATGCTGCGTGTATCAGGCGGAAACAGCGTCCTTTTCGACGACTTAAGCGATGAAAAGATCACGGTCTCGATCAAGGAAGCCATCCGGATGGACGCGGCCGGTGTGGCGGTCAGCGTGTTCGTAGGCTCTGCAAACCAGCAGCAGACGATAATGAACCTCACCGATATGATCAGCCAGGCAGAGGAATATGGAATTCCCGTGCTGGCGGTAACCGCCGTCGGAAAAGACATGGCCAGGGACCTGCGCTACCTGGGGCTTGCATCCCGCATCTGCCAGGATGCAGGTGCACGGATCATCAAGACCTATTACTGCGAGGATTTCGATAAACTGGTTGAGTATGTCGCTCCGACTCCTGTCGTGGTTGCAGGCGGGAAGTATTCAAGTCCGCCTGATGCGATGGAGATGGCCTACAACTCCATACAGGCTGGAGCAGCCGGAGTGGACTTCGGCCGGAATATCTTCCAGGATGAAAACCCGATCGGCATGATCAGGGCAATCAATTCAATCGTGCATGAAGATTATACTGTAAAGGAAGCACTGGACATCTACAACGGATGCCTGCCCGGTGCAGTCAAACTCGAATAAATTTCTTCTTTTTAAAACAGTGAACACGATGAAGGCGGCGGTCTATTACAAGAACAGCGACGTTCGCATCGAGGATGTCGATGACCTGACAACCGGACCGGGGGAGATCAGGGTCAAAATCATGGCGTGCGGAGTCTGCGGTTCGGATGTCATGGAATGGTACCGGATCAAACGTGCGGGAAGGCCCGGCGGAATCGGGGCATTCGGGCATGAATGCACCGGAGTCATCACAGAAACCGGTTCAAACGTCGACCCGAAATGGAAGGTCGGGGATCGGGTCGTGGTTACTCATCATGTCCCGTGCAATACATGCAATGCCTGCATCCGCGGGCATACAACCGCATGCGAGACTCTGCAGAAGACCAAATTCAAAAATTCATACGGGGCTTTTGCAGAATATGTGGTCCTGCCGGAGATCAACGTGGACAGGGGAATAATGCACCTCCCCGAATCGATCTCCTTTGATGCGGGAACCTTTGTCGAACCACTCGGGTGTGTCGTACGCGGACAGCAGGCGGCCCCGGTCTCCGACGGACGGTCGGTCCTGATCATCGGTGCCGGGATTACCGGACTCCTGCATATACAGGCGGCCCGGGTGAACGGTGCGGGGCTAATTGCGGTCTCCGATCTCAATCCCGACCGGCTGGAGCTCGCCAAAAAGTTTGGTGCCGACGCAGTCATTCCGGCAACAGAAAATGTCCCGGAAAAATTTAAGGAATTAAACGGGGGTTTGGGTGCGGACACCGTCATTATGACCGCACCGGCCCCCGTCTGCGTGAAACAGTCACTTGAGGCAGTAGGAGCCGGGGGGACGATCCTCTTCTTCGCCCCGACAAATCCCGAAGTCTGGTCGGAGATCAATCTCTGGAACCTGTGGCAGAAGGAGGTCACGATTACCCATACATATGCCGCCGATTTCCATAACCTGGCAACAGCCCTGAAATGGATTCAGTATAACAGAATCAATGTGGAAGATATGATAACCCACGTGCTCCCGTTGCAGGAAACGGTCCGGGGTTTTCTCCTGACCGCCAGGCCGGAGGACGGAAGCCTGAAGGCCATCATTCATCCACAGGAATAATTTTTTTTATGGAAGACGGATCTTCCGGAACGCCTTCAAAGAGTTTATCATTTTAACATCCAAATAGTGCATATCCTGTTTATAATCCTAAACGGAGGTCAAAGTATCATGAAAAAGAGTCTTATCGCCATTGCCCTTGCCATCGCCTGCCTGGTTTTTTTTGCAGGATGCACCGGTACCGCTCCGGATCCGGAGGGATCACGGCCTGCAACCGTACAGACAATCACGCAGCCAACACCGGTATCAATCAGTGATACTCACGTTCAGTACAAAGATGTCAACGGCGTCCGGCTCGCATACTGGGAATGGGGATCCGGCGAACCCGTCCTGCTCATCGAAGGCTTCGGCGGGACTGTTGCGAATACAACCCCCCTGCAGGCCTCGTGGAACGAAACATTCCTGGGGATTCTCTCCTCGGAATACCACGTCTATGCCTATGACCACCGGGGGATGGGATACAGCAGCACCGACAATGCCACGCCAACGATCTCCCTCTATGCAGATGATGCCGCCGGGCTGATCAGGGCGCTTGGTTACGACAGCATGAACGTTTACGGGGAATCGATGGGCTCCTCGACCGCACAGCAGCTGGCAATCGATCATCCTGAATGCGTGAGAAAACTGATCCTGGATTCCAATACCTACGATGCCCGGGTTCCCGAATGCAGGCTCCTGCTCTCGATCCTCGAACAGAGTGCGTATGATATGAACGAGACCCCCGGGGTCCGTGCAGAAGCGCAGGCAAACCTCGTCTGGAACGGGACATGGGACGGTCTCTCCGGCGTCAACAATGATGTCATGCTCGTCGTGGGTACGGCTGACCCGCTGACACCAGAACAGGTCTCGGTCCGGATGGCCGGTCAGATCAACGGCTCATGGCTTGTAAGATTCAAGGGGCTCCCGCATTGCGGGTCACATTACGCCCCTGTCCAGTATGCCGAAAACGCTCTCTACTTCCTCGGCATGGACGAGTCTCCGCCCGGAAACCCTTAAATCCTTTTTTTCCGGAAAAAAAGATATCAGACCGGTAAAACCCGGCTTCCATAGATCTCGTTTATTACAGCACCAATACCCATGTAAAGAGCGAGGGCGCCTGCAACGATTCCGGTAACTCCGGCAAGAGTGTGTATGAGGTGAATTCCGGTCAGGTTTGCCGCAACAAGGAGTGCGACCAGTAAAACGACAGCTGCAAGAGTTACATACAGGAGACGGTGCATCCTCAGTGTGCAGATGAAAAGCCCGAAGATCAAAAGACCCCAGACGAAAAGGAATGCCGCGAGGTCCACGGCGGAGGGTGCTTTTGCAAGCCCGAGTTCGGGAAGCACGAGAATTGATCCAAAGGATATCCAGAAGAGCCCGAAGCTCCCGAATGTCACCATCCCGAAAGTGTTGTTCTTCTTCCATTCCATAATCCCGACGATGAGCTGGGCAAGTCCGCCGTAAAGAAATGCCATTGCGACGATCGGACTGGTAAGCCCCGTGATCCCGGCATTGTGGATGCTTAAAAGGATGGTCGTCAGCCCGAAGGCGCAGAGGCCCAGAGGAGCGGGGTTTGCAGTATTGTCAACCAGAAATAGATTATTCCTGTTCTTTTCTTCGATTGGTTCCATAAGTCCTCGTAAAAATTAATCCGGTGCAGCGGAATGTGAAAATTTGGTGTGATCCGGGGTTGACTGCACCGTTGATAAAAGATGGTGGTGCCGATAATAAAAAAATTCCTATTTTATTGTGCACACTAAGATCATTTACATCACCACAAAAACAGATCTGATGGTTGAATTATGCACCACTCCGGACTCCAGGCAAATTGCCCGGAACCGGTTACACAACACTATGGATTACTGTTGGAACCGGGCCGCGGTGTCTTACGGTAGACCATCCCCTGGAATATTGCGATCTTCCTTCCCTCTTCATCGGTGACGGTAACCGTATACGAGGCGAGCTTCGGGTTCAGTGCAAACTCCTCCGCATCTGCCGTAAGTATGCCGTCCCTTGCTGCGGTCATATATGTAATGTGGGCGTTGATCGCCGCCGCATCGATCCCGTGTGAGTTTGAAGCAAGAGCAAAGGCACAGTCCGCTAGCGTGAAAAGTGCACCGCCATGAACAGTCCCGTGGCTGTTCCTGTGACGATCAGAAACCTGCATTGAGACCGTGGCCCTGCCGGGGGAGACAGTAACAAGCTCCATCCCGTTCTCCTTTGCGAATGTATCGGCGGCGAAGAACGCCTTTGCATTCTCTGTAACATCTGATGGTGACATAAGAAATGATTGCAGGCAGGGGGTAAAAAAAAGTATTCCGGAATTGAAAAGTTCAGTTCTTAAAACTGTGAATCGGTGCGGGAATTCTTCCTCCGCGGTTGATGAAATCCGCACATCCGAACCGGTTTACCTGCTGTATTGGTGCATGTCCAAGGAGCCCGCCGAACTCCACGCTGTCCCCGACGGTCTTCCCGACGACAGGGATCAGGCGGACGGCGGTGGTCTTCTGGTTGATCATCCCTATTGCCGCTTCGTCCGCGATTATTCCCGATATCGTAGTTGCGGGGGTGTCGCCCGGGATCGCGATCATGTCGAGCCCGACCGAGCATACGCAGGTCATCGCCTCGAGCTTCTCGATGGTCAGTGCACCCCGGTTCACGGCATCGATCATCCCCTGGTCCTCGCTCACCGGGATGAACGCACCCGAAAGCCCGCCGACAAACGAGCTCGCCATAACACCGCCCTTCTTCACCTGGTCGTTTAAGAGAGCGAGAGCAGCCGTCGTTCCCGGTGCGCCGACAGACTCCAGCCCCATCTCCTCGAGGATCTCGGCGACACTGTCACCGATGGAAGGGGTCGGTGCAAGGGAGAGATCTACGATCCCGAACGGGATTCCAAGCCTCTTTGAAGCCTCCTGTGCGACCAGCTGGCCGGCACGGGTCACCTTGAACGCGGTCTTTTTGACGGTCTCGCAGAGCACCTCGAAGTTCTCGCCGCGGACGCCCTCAAGTGCATGCTTTACTACACCCGGACCGCTGACTCCGACGTTTATTACCGCGTCCGCTTCGGAAACACCATGAAACGCCCCGGCCATGAACGGGTTGTCATCCGGAGCGTTGCAGAATACTACAAGTTTCGCACATCCGAGGGAGTTGTTGTCCTTCGTCGCCTCCGCAGTCTCGCAAACGATCTCGCCCATCAGTTTGACCGCATCCATGTTGATCCCGGTCTTCGTGGAGCCGA
>CAZPHR010000088.1:0-5115 GCA_964586475.1 uncultured Methanomicrobiaceae archaeon | reverse complement strand
GGAGGTAATTATTGCAAGTGTAATAGCAGCAAAAACAAGCTGGAATACCATAAACAGCAGATCAGGAATAGGATCCCCCTGCATACCGACACCATTCAGGAAAACATGATCCAGACTCCCGATAAAACCTGCAATATCAGGACCGAATGCAAGAGAATAGCCAAAGAAGGTCCACTGAACAGTAACTAATGCAAAAGAGATAAACGACAGCATCAACATTGAAATCAGGTTTTTCTTTCTTACAAGCCCTCCATAAAATATACCCACAGCAGGTGTCATCAGCATCACCATTGCAGTGCATATAAGAATAAAAGAGGAATTCACCATTATTTCATTAATTTCCATATATACTCCAAATTGATCAATTATAGGAAGGAAGTTTACTTCCTACTTATTATAAAGGTTTTTATGAAATGAAAGGATACAAAAAATTGAAGAGTTGTAAAAAGAGTGTGGTGCCATCCTGAATCCCAGGATTTTTCTTAATCGGACCTTACACCAAGGCATTCCTCAATATTGTAGACAAAGATCTTTCCATCCCCGTTTCTGCCGGTCCGGGCATTGGCGCGGATAATTTCCACGACATCATCCACAGAATCATCGCCAAGAACAATCTCAATCTTTATCTTTGGGATCATATCCACAACTATTTCCTTCCCGCGAAACTGAAGGGCAATTCCCTTCTGTGCTCCACGACCCTTCACTTCTGTGACAGTCATTGCGTTGTACCCGCCTTCCAGGAGCGCCGCGGAGACCTTGTCCAGCCTTTCCGGACGAATTATTGCTTCAACCTTCTTCATTTAAACACCCTCCTCACAGGAGTGATTCTCCAAACTGGGCGATATCAGTGCCCACATATTCTTCATCCTCATCTACACGAAGACCGATCGTCTTCTCTACAACCAGGGCGATGACGTACGTCACTACAAATGCATACCCCATTGCAACCACTGCATCGATTAACTGGATTCCAAGCTGACCGGGATTCCCGTATATCAGTCCGTCAACTCCGCCGATAGCGGCCACACAGAATATACCTGTTGCAAGTGCACCCCAGAAACCACCCATACCATGGATAGCCCAGGCATCAAGCGATTCATCGAGCCCCTTCTTTACACGGAACAGAAGTGCCCCGTAACAGAGAAGGCCTGCAATAATACCGATTACAATGGCAGCCTTAACATCAACGAATCCTGCAGCAGGAGTGATTGCAACAAGTCCTGCAATAGCACCGGAGATCATACCCAGTGAACTCGGCTTTCCATGATACCATGAGGCACCCATCCATGCAAGAGCACCTGCAGCTGCAGCAATATTTGTTACAACAAACGCATTTGCAGCAATTCCGTCCGCCGCAAGTTCACTGCCGGCATTAAAACCGAACCAGCCGAACCAGAGCAAAGCTCCGCCAAGCAGAGTCAGCGGGATATTTGCAGGCTTCATGGTTTCCTGGCCGAATCCAAGACGCTTTCCAATCACAAGTGCCGCAGCAAGTGCTCCGAATCCGGAACTTATATGAACCACCGTTCCGCCCGCGAAGTCAAGTGCCCCAAGCTGTGAAGCCCAGCCACCACCCCACGCCCAGTGAGCAAGGGGATCATACACCAGAGTTGTCCACAATACACCGAACACTATAAATGCACTCAGTTTGACACGCTCGGCAAATCCGGAAGTCAGGATTGCAAGTGTCAGGCCGGCAAAAACGAGCTGGAACACCATAAACAGGATATCAGGTATGCCATCACCATCCAGCCCGACACCATTTAGTGCCAGGTAATCAAGACCGCCGATAAATCCACCAATATCAGTACCAAATGCAAGAGAGTACCCAAAGAGCACCCACTGGATACTGACAACAGCGAATGCAACAATTGCCAGAGCAATCATCGATATTACACTCTTGTTGCGGACCATTCCACCATAGAACAGACCGACACCAGGAGTCATCAGCATCACCATCGCAGTACAGATGATAATAAATGCCGTATCTCCACTATCTATCATTTTTCTTCTTCTCCTTCTTTTCCAGTACCGGATCCGATAAGTCCGGTAACGGTGCCGATCATCAAATACTTTTTGACCGGATATCAACAATTTGACAGATGGAAGTTGTGTTCTACCAAATATAAATGTTTTGCCTGTGTGAAAAATAGTTTATATAGAATATATATCAGTACCTTGTAAGGTAATTCTCAATTTCCCACGGATGTACGGCAGTCCTGTAAGAATCCCACTCCATTTTGGCAATTGAATCAAGTCCTTCAATTATATGACCCCCAAGTGTTTTACACAGGAGGGAATCGCGGACAAGATAATCGTTCGCAGTAATCAGGTCCCCGGGAAGAGTATCGATCCCTGCAGCCTTCCTGTCGGCTTCAGACATTGCAAAAATATTCTTATCAATACTAACAGGAGGTTCGGTCTTCTCAGTTATACCCTCAATACCTGCAGCAAGTATCGCGGCAAATGTGAGATAGGGATTGCATGTCGGATCAGGACTCCTCAGTTCAATTCGCGTACTGTTTCCTCTTGGAGCAGGAACCCTCACAAGTGCAGTCCTGTTCGAAGCGCTCCAGCCGATATATACCGGGGCCTCATATCCGGGAACAAGGCGCTTATATGAATTGACAGTGGGGTTTGAGATACGGGTGATACCCCGGATATGATCCAGGACTCCTGCAATGAAGTGCATGGAAGTTTTACTCAGCTGTAATGGAGCCCCAGGATCATAGAACGCATTTTTTCCGTCTTTGGAAAGAGAACAGTTTATGTGCATCCCACTTCCACAGATACCAAAAATCGGTTTTGCCATAAAAGTGGCATGAAGATCATTATGTAGAGCGATCGTCTTAGTTGCAAATCTGAAGGTTATAACATTATCGGCAGTTGAAAGAGCATCCCCGTATTTAAAATCAATCTCGTGCTGGCTCTCCGCAACCTCGTGATGCGAAGCTTCAATATCAAAGCCCATATCAGTCAGGGCAATAACTATGTCCCTCCTGACATCCTCTGCATGATCTGTAGGGGCAAGATCAAAATATCCGCCATGATCCTTGAAGGCCAGACTGGGTTCACCATTTATCATTTTAAACAGGAAAAATTCCAGTTCAGGACCGGTATTAAAGGTAAATCCCATCTCCTCCGCCTTTGCCATGGTCTTCTTCAGGACGTATCTCGGATCTCCTTCAAACGGCCTGCCATCAGGCATACAGACATCACAAATAAAACGGGCCGTTTTTCCTTTCTCAACCCTCCATGGAAGTATAGTATATGTTCCGGGATCCGGCTTTAGGACCATATCAGACTCCTCAATGCGGGCAAATCCCTCTATTGATGAACCATCAAAAGAGATCCCGTCAGTAAGCGCCTTTTCAGCCTGGGCAGCAGGAATTGCAACATTTTTAGCCTGCCCCTGGATATCAGAGAACTGCAGCCTGACGAATTTTACACCATCATCCTCTAAACGCCCGAGGATAGTGGATAGATCAGCATCCTTCATGGATAAAATAAGGATTTTGCCATTCATAATTCTATTCGTAAGCAGGAGGCGGATGGAAACTTCCTTCTACATATTACTATATATATTTAGTGAATCTTAATTATTACCAGATATTGATTATTACCGATATAACAGAATCTGGGTATAGTGATTAACATGTGTGGAATTATCAGCGTCATCGATCGTCTCGGAAACAGCATGAATGGAGAGGCTATCAAGAGGGCACTATCATTGATGAATGAAAGAGGAAGCGGGGAAGGTGCAGGTTATGCGGTCTACGGGGCATACCCGGATTTCGCCGAATATTATGCACTCCACCTCTTTTATGATAACCTTGTCGAACCCAAGGATGCAGTAGAGGAGCTTCTGGAGAAATGGGGTAAAATAGAACATTCGGAGGAGATCCCCACATATAGCAGGGGCAGGATGCTGAAGAAACATATCCCGTGGAGGTATTTCTTCAAACCAGATACATCACTCTTTGCCAGCAGTGAATCACTGGAAGAGGACATAATAATCAACCTCATAACAAGGATAAACACCGGGATCAACGGAGCTCTCGTATATTCATCAGGGAAAAATATCGGAGTATTCAAGGCGTCGGGATGGCCCGAAGAGGTTGCAGACTTCTACAGGATACAGGACTATGAAGGATACCTGTGGCTTGCACACAACCGCTACCCCACGAATACATCAGGATGGTGGGGCGGTGCGCACCCCTTCAACCTCCTCGACTGGAGTGTCATACACAACGGCGAGATCACATCATACGGAACCAATAAAAGATATCTCGAAAGTTTCGGATACAAATGCACAATGCTTACTGATACGGAGGTCGTAGCCTATCTTTCAGATCTGCTCGGACGAAGACATGAACTTCCGCCGGAGATGATGGTCAAAGCCCTCGCACCCCCTTTCTGGGATGAGATCGATGAGATGCCAGGAAAAGACAGGGACATCTACACAGCACTCAGGATGGCATACGGCCCTGCAATGATGAACGGACCGTTTGCGATTGTGGTTGCAAGACCGGATTATATTGCCGGGTTCACCGACCGCATCAAATTACGACCGATGGTTGCCGCAGAATCAGGAGATCGGCTGTATATTTCGAGTGAAGAGGCCGCAATACGAACAATGGAGCCAAACCTCGAAAACATCTGGATGCCGGATGCAGGAGAACCGGTAATCGGGAGGCTTCGCAGATGACAACAGGCGCTACACCATCAAAATACAGGATCACGATCGACAGGGACCAGTGCATGCTTTGTGAAAGATGCATAGACAACTGCTCATACGGTGTCTTCAGGCGGGAAGGCCGGAAGATCGCTGTCGACTCACATAAATGTACAGCCTGCCACAGGTGCATCGCAATGTGCCCGAGAGATGCAATTGAACTGGAAGAAAAGCCGAACGACTACAGGAGCCACCCGGTATGGACCCGTGAGGCGAGGGAAGCGATATACAAACAGGCAAATTCAGGGCAGATCATCCTCTCCGGAATGGGCAATGCACTGGATTATCCGATTATATTCGACCGCCTGGTCCTTGATGCCTGCCAGGTCACAAATCCCAGCATCGATCCACTGAGAGAGCCGATGGAGCTCAGGACATAT